>CAZFLB010000053.1:0-10066 GCA_964518945.1 uncultured Acidobacteriota bacterium
CCTTAAGCTAATCGCGCTATTCTCTCCCCGATAAAGGAGGTCTATAAAATGACTGAAATGCTTCGAGACAAGGTCGCGTTAATTACAGGAGCCGCCCAGGGTATGGGTGCAGCCTGTGCGAAATTTCTAGAAGGAGAAGGTGCAATTGTTTCTTGTTTCGATGTGCAACCAAGCAGTAGTGGTAGCACAAACTATTACACTGGAGACGTCACCTGTTCTTCAGACATCGACTCCTCTGTCTCTCAGACCGTATCTCAATATGGTCGCCTAGATATCCTCATCCATGCAGCCGGTGTTCTAAAACCCACTGGTATCTTCGATATGAGTGAAGAGGAATGGGACTGGGTCATTGATGTCAATCTCAAAGGAGCTTTTCTTACAAGTAGAGCGGTTGCTCCAATTATGCGGGACCAAGGGTATGGGCGTATCATTCACTTCTCCTCTACAGCGGGCAAAACAATCAGTACTATCGGAGGTTGTCACTACACTTCTGCCAAGCATGGCGTCCTTGGCTTGACCCGTGCCCTAGCAAAAGAATTGGCACCCTTTGGCATTACAGTTAATGCTGTATGTCCTGGTCTCATCGATACCGAGATGGTACGCGATACAATCTCTCGTGAAACTGTTAAGAATTTCGAAAAATCATTTCCGATATCTCGGCTAGGCTCACCAGAAGAGGTTGCTTCATTAGTCGGCTTTCTCCTAAGTGACAATGCCTCTTATATTACCGGTGCTGCCATCGATATCAATGGTGGCGATTTTCTTGCCTAACTAACAGAAGAGTGCCCACTCAAAACTATTTGTAACCACCCATACAAAAGTACCTTGTACGTAAGCAGGCTCCTTCTTTCGCGTATGTCGTTGTTGCCTGAACTTTACACAGTTTAAGTATTTTTGTTTGCCAACCGTTCGTTGTAAGCAAGCCTTATTTTTTCTTCAACATTCGGGTGTCGGTTACAAATTTTTTGGAGATTATCTCGACTTAGTACCAGAACCTCGGTATTTTTTACCGCTATAACAGTAGCATTTCGGGGTTCACCAGATAACACTGCCATTTCACCGAAGAAATCACCATCACGTAACCTCGCAATAAGTTGCTGCTTTCCGTCACGGTTAACACTGGCCCTCACTTCACCAGTGCTGACTATGAACATCGAATTTCCAGAGTCTCCTTCACGGACAACAGTCTCTCCTGCCTTGAATATACGACAACTAAGAACTAAGGCTACTTCTATAAACTCTTGCGTAGTGAGATCGGAGAACAAAGGTATATGTGTTGGCGGTTCGCTCTCTCGTTCTGTCTCTGCCAGTTTAGAACTTTTGACATCACCAATAATCAAATCAATATCTTCCCTGAGAGAATCGATTATTTCTAAATCAGGCTCCCCAGTCTGTGTCCCTGAATCTACAGCCTGCAAAGAAGCTCTGAACTCAACCGACATGTTTACCCCAACTTCTAACTCTGAAAAAGCCTTAGGGCGTTCCGTTGGAAATGCAGAACATTGATCCGTTTTGTCAATTTCTTGGCGAACCGCTTCTCCTGGTTCAGTAAGCACGTCTTTCAAATTTGGCCCTCCTTGACTCAAGTTCAAGCGTTCCTCTGTCATTTTAGCTAACTTCTCATGCACATCAGTCTGTCGGGGGTCTATTTGAAGAATTCTCTTACTAATAGCAATCGCACGAATGATAAAACCTTTCTCCACGAGTTGGTCCGCCACCATGTGAAGCTGTTCTACAGCACCGAAAGGATTGCCTGCGAGAACAAGTGTGTCAGCAAACCGAATGCGTACTTTAGTGTTTTGTGGATCCCTGTCAAGTAGAGTTTCGAACCAATCGAGAGCTCCTTCGTAATCACGCTTTTGAAGGCAGGCCTGAATTCCCTTGAATGGATCTTTCAGCTTTTTCCGAAAAAACATCACGCGTATCTGTTGATACAGGACTTCTTTTAGGTCACCTATTTCCTTGTGGTATGCTCATCCTACCACGAAGAAAATGAAATTATTTAAGTTCAGAAACTCTAGGCATCAGCCCTTAACCTTACTGTAGGCCACATGCTTCAATATTTTAAAAGTGGACTACTCCAGCTTCCACCACATTGAGTTTATTTATCTCCTTAGAAGGCATAGAAGGTTGTGGGAAAACAACCCAGGCTGAACGTCTCCACAACAGGCTCCAACGTGAAGGATTTAAATGCCTTTTAACACGTGAACCTGGTGGCACAAAAATCGGACGAGAAATCAGAAAAGTTATTCTGGCACCCAAGCACCGTGAAATGTCTGCAGAGACCGAACTCGCGCTTTATTTTGCAGATCGAGCTCAACACCTTCGCGAAGTAATATGGCCAGCTCTTAAATCAGGAACTATTGTTATAACCGATCGTTTCATTGATTCAACAATTGCATACCAAGGGTACGGTCGGGGGCTGCCATTGCAATTAATTCGAACTCTCGACCGCTTGTTAACTGGCAATTTCAAACCACATATAACATTTTTTCTTGATTTAACAGTTATAGAAGGTCTAACCAGAGCTCGTTATCGTAATCGAAAAAGTATTACCCTAGGTCGCGAGGGGAGGTTCGAAAATGAAGACCTCGAGTTTCATGAACGCGTACGCTCCGGATATATAAAAATATCTCGACGTGAACGTGAAAGATACCAAATAATCCCCGCAAATGGATCCCTTAGGTCAGTACACGAGGAAGTTTGGCAAGCTCTCACAAAATCCCATAAGCTGCCAAAAAAAACCAAAGAGATCTCTAACTCTTAAATTTATGAACCAAAAGCACCCTTTGGCTCAAGTAACAATTCCGGTTTTGATGGCAATGTAAAGTTATGTCATTTAAAACTCTAGTCGGTAACCGTGCTTTAGTCTTACGGCTTGCAAGTATGTCCCGTGCTAAACAGGTACCACCGAGCTTAATATTCACGGGAACTGCAGGAGTCGGCAAGCTCCAAACAGCCATTAAGCTAGCTCAGGCGCAAAACTGTATTCAGTTAACAGGTGATGCATGTGGGCATTGTTCTACCTGCGAACGAATAGCACGAAATACACATCCAGATATTCATCTAATCGAACCCGAAGGGCCAACCCAACAACTAAAAGCAGAAACAATCCGCCACATCGTAAACAAAACCAAAGTCCGACCCTTCGAAGGACGACAGAGTGTTTTTATTATTGTCGATGCTGACCGTATGAATGTAACAGCAGCAAACGCACTTTTGAAAACTTTAGAGGAGCCCCCAGAGTGGGTATTGCTTATCCTAATAACAGCAAACAACTCCGCTTTGCTGCCAACCGTGTTATCTCGTTGTCAAATATATCGTTTCGCTCCTTTAACCGTTGAAGATCTATCAAAGATTTTAACAGCGGAACATGGATTCGAAAGTAAGCGTGCGGCCCTCATCTCAACCTTATCAGAAGGCAGTCTGGATACAGCACTAGCGTTCAAAGATGAGTCCCTATTGAATCTGAGAAAAGATGCCCTAAATATCGCTAATATAGTTTCCAATCCATTTCAAGAAAAAGATTTAGTGCCTTGGGCCGATAATCTCAGCAAAAATAGTGACCTCTTGCTCCTTCTACGACTCCTCCTTGGAATTTTTAGAGATATCGCTGCCACTGTAGCAGGTGGTTCAGTCTTTCACTACGATCTTGTAGACAACTTACAACGTTTATCAAGTACCAGATCTCAGATAGTTTGGATTTCAGCATACCAACTAGTAGAACAGACTTTCGAAGACATACGTGATCGGCATCTCAACAAGCGCATCACCATGTCCCGTTTATTATCTGAATTGAACAAGCTTTCCCATAGCGCTCCAGTAGGCAATTAATTCACGGAAAGTAATACTTATCTATAGGCTTCTTCTTCGAAAGCACAACACTCCCCGCTCGTGGTTCAGTCTATTCGCATGCTGCTTCATCGGTTTCTTTCCTTCAGCTCAGTAAGAATCTCCCGCTCAAGATCTCGGGCACGAGCAACGGCACGTCGATCATGCTTACGCTTTCCACGTGCTAACGCTAGCTCCACTTTGAGCTTCCCTTTTTTAAAATACATGCGGACCGGAACAACTGTCAGTCCTCGTTCTGAAATCTTTCCGATCCACCTGCGGAGCTCTCTCTTACTTAGTAACAGTTTACGTGGACGCAAGGCTTCATGATTTTCATGAGTACCATGGGAATAAGGACCGATATGTGCTTGCGCCAGATATAGCTCGCCACCACGTACAGAAGCATAGCTATCCTTTAAGTTTACAGTTCCCAAGCGCGCTGCCTTAACTTCGGTACCAACAAGTACAAGCCCAGCTTCGAGGCGCTCAAGTAATTCGTAACTGTAATGAGCCTTGCGGTTTTCGGCTACCAACTTCTCGTAGCTTAACTGGTCGTCGGGTTTTTTTTTATCTTTCTTCAATTCACTTTTCCTGTCACTTCCAACAGCCAATGGTTAGAATCCAGAGAGAATAAATTGTTCAAACAAGTTGTTTTCAGAAGCTGGTTTTAGCTATGGGTACCCACTGAAGGATTCCCCATATGGTATACTACACTTTAGCTATTGCCTCATAAACCTATGGCAGGATGGTATTTTGGGCTGAGGACGCTAGAAGTCTTTTCTCTAGTTTCGTGCGGTCGATTAATCGCCGGGAAAGTCCCTAAGTATGACTAGGTTTCTCGTAAAGGTCGGCACTCTCTCTGGTGAAATCGAGGAGATGAACCTAAGTGCAGAAAATAAACTTGCGTTACAGAAAGACCTTCAGGAAAAAGGCCTGCACGTATTTTGGATCAAAAGACATTTCGGACTGAATCGACTAAGAAACCCGCTGAAATTTCGAGAGCGAATCAGCCAAACTGAGTTTACTCTTTTCAATCAAGAACTTGCAGCCCTGCTACGTGCTGGTCTTCCATTATTGCAATCCCTTGACATTATGCTCGAAAGGATGCACAACATACTTTTCAAGAGTGCTCTGACTGAAATCCGTAATCAAGTCAAATCTGGAACCGCACTATCCGAAGCATTTCGTATGCAGGGTAATTTGTTCCCACGCATCTACTCCGCATCTCTGGTAGCAGGTGAAAAAAGCGGTGAGCTAGAACAAGTCATCACCCGTTACGTCCGGTACTTGAAACTCAGTGCTACCACAAGAAAAAAAGTGGTCGCTGCCCTTATATATCCTTTGTTCCTGTTTACAACACTCATATTTGCCGCTGCGTTTTTACTCCTTTGGGTAATTCCTCGTTTCGCCGGTTTCTTCGACGGCTTTGATGCAAAGCTTCCTTTACTAACAGTGGTACTTCTCACGCTAGCAACTACTTTACGTGAGCACATTCTATTCATCATTACTGTTGCTGGAGGCTTGGGCATTGCTCTGTATTGGTGGTATCGAAGTGAGGACTCAAAAGCGTTTGTTGACAAACTAGCCTTAAAAATACCGTTTATAGGACCGGTACTCCATCTATTTGCAACATCTCAACTAACACGATCTCTAGGCACTCTGTTGTCAGGGGGGCTCCCGCTTGTCCAAGCTATAAGTATTGCGGCAAACTCCATTGGCAATCTTCACCTAGGAAGAGCCGTTGGTCCCGTTGCTGAATCTGTTCGAGAAGGCAAGTCGTTTTCTAGCAGTTTGGACAACACGTCCGAGTTCTCGAATTTAACAATAGAGATGGTCAAGGTAGGAGAGAACACTGGTGGACTCGCTGACATGCTTCAGAATGTTGCTAACTTTGCAGACGAGGAAATTGAACACCGATTAAATATCATGCTTTCAATGCTTTCTCCCATTGTATTACTGTTTATGGGCGGGCTTGTAGCCACAATCCTGCTCTCTATTTATCTCCCAATGTTTGATTTAATTAGCGCCACTCGTTAGAGCTTAGAGTAAAAAACCATTGTCTTCTGAATTCAACTCAAACTCTTTCACTTCCAACGTGAACTCAGATGACATAGATCGCAAACCCGATTCTAGTGAAACTACAACTACGGAAATCGAAGAGGCAAAAAAACTCGCAACTCGCTGCAGACTCGACTTTATTGATCTAACCAATTTCCAACCTGACCAAACTATGTTCAAAAGCGTTCCCGTAGAACTAATGTTTCGATACAGTTGTCTTCCCTACAAGAAGCAAGATGGGAAACTCGTAATAGTAACTGCAGATCCAACCAACGTTCTCTTAATTGACGAACTTGCTTCGATTTTGAAGATGCCAGTGCGTGCTGTCGTTGGTGCCAACTCTGCCATCCAGGAGCTCTTAAAAAAAAGCCAGGACGCTCAAAGAGTACTTGAGGAAGCATCAGAAAGCTTCCACATGGAGATCATCCGAGAGGACGAAGAGGGCGAAGAGATTCTATCTATTGACAGGCTGACAGATACATCTAGTCCCATAATTAGACTTGTAGACTCGACCGTCTATAACGCGCTGAATCGTCGCGCATCAGACATTCATATAGAGACTAGAGATGAGGAAGTGGTAATCAAATACCGCATCGATGGAGCCCTAACCCGCGCGATGAAACCTATTCCAAAAGCTCACCATTCAGAAATCATTAGCCGTATAAAAGTTATGGCAGAACTCGATATTGCTGAAAAACGAATCCCTCAGGACGGAAGATTTAGACTTAAAGCAAAAGGGCGTTCAATCGATTTTCGCGTCTCTATTATGCCGAGCATCTATGGTGAAGACGCCGTCATTAGAATTCTTGACAAAAAGTCCATCAGCGAGCGATTCAGCGAACTCCGACTTGATATTCTTGGAATGGCCGATTCTGAAGTCGAAAGAATCCGCCGCTTCATTCAAGAGCCCTATGGAATGTTTCTTGTCACAGGCCCAACGGGAAGTGGAAAGACAACGACACTATATGCGGCGCTCTCAGAGATCTACAACGAAGAAGACAAAATCATCACAATCGAAGACCCTGTGGAATACCAATTAAAGGGTATTACTCAAATTCCAGTGAACGAAAAGAAAGGACTTACCTTCTCCCGAGGTCTTAGATCTCTTTTACGTCACGACCCGGACAAGGTAATGGTTGGTGAAATACGAGACTCCGAAACCGCACAGATAGCTATCAACGCAGCATTAACTGGCCACCTCGTGTTCACAACCGTACACGCAAACAATGTCATTGATGTAATAGGTCGTTTTCTGAACATGGGAGTTGAAGCTTACAATTTCGTTTCATCACTCAACTGTATTCTCGCACAAAGACTTGTGCGCACCATCTGCACATCTTGTAAGAAGCCGTACCACGCGCGCCAAAAAACTCTCAGTGATTCAGGATTAAACCCAACTCAATATGCCGAACACACCTTTTTTCGAGGTGAAGGCTGTATCGAATGTGCCGGCACTGGATACAAGGGTCGCAGCGCCATTAGCGAGCTGTTAGACATGACCGATGAGATCCGAGAGATGCTTATTGAACGACGAGCTGCTGCAGATATCAAGCGAGTCGCTAAGCAATCAGGTATGAAATTTCTTAGAGAATCTGCAATCGACAGAGCCTTGTCAGGGCAATCTACGCTCGAGGAGGTCAACCGGGTGACTTTCGTAGAAACAAATTAGACATGAAGACAACATTCCTTTGTATAACAGAGTCTCTGTACTCTTTCTCGAGTTTCAGTAATGGCGTTTGATTAGAATGAAGAAAAGAAATTCACTTTTGAGTTGGCTAATTGATCCAGCTCCTCCAAGTCTAGGTATTGAACTTCGTACGAACGAGATTTCTATCGTGAGGCTCAACCAAAGGAACGGACAAGCCACACTCGACTCTGGGGTTACATCTCCACTTCCATCAGGATGCGTGGCCTGCCATATGTCTAAGCCAAATATTCTTAACCGTGATGTTTTGAAGAAAACGATAGCGACGGAATTGCGTCAAATCGGAGGTCTTGATAACCGGCGCCTTGCACTCACTCTTCCAGATTATGTCTCTAGAATTTCGGTCGTCGAATTGAAAGAAACCCCTAAGTCAAAGGCCGAGACCCTAGAGATGTTGAAGTTTAGTCTCAAAAAATTACTTCCGTTCGAAATCAGTGATGCGCGACTCGTGTACGAACAACTTCAGCATTCTCCATTTTCGTTTCTCACCGGAGTCATGAACGAAGCAATTGTAACTGAGTACGAAGAATTTTTTGAGGAACAAGGCTTTGATGTAGGAATTATACTACCTACCAGCATTAGTCTTCTTCGAGTTTTAGACCGACTCGTAGAACATAATCTTTCGGAAGACGAAGACTATTTCTTCGTTAATTTAGAACAAGATTATTTCACGGTAAGTCTTGTGCAAGACCGCAATGTGCCCGTCTTAACTCGAACCCTTGGGTTACAGCTAGAAGGTGAACCCCAATTACTGTACACCACAGAAGACCTAGTTCAAGAGATCATTCCAACAGCTATCTATTACCAAGAAAAACTAAAGCGCGTTTCTCTCAAACGCATCTATTTTCGCTCTCTGAGACCGGATTTCTCTAACCTGCAAGAGCTTTTTGAGGAACATTTCAAAACAAAGGCAGAACCTTTCAACTTAACCAATGCTGTAAACATGTCAGAAATTGGTTTAGCCGACACTGCTCTTGCCAACTCATTAACAGCAACTGCCGGTGCAATGCTTAATAAGTACGCACAAAAACAATGACCTCACAGTTTAATTTCTCGAAAAAGCCATTCGAAAACCAGCGCTTACCACAACTAATTATCACACTGATTGCCTCCTTATTGATTCCACTGACGCTAATACACGGCTATTTCTTGTTGACTCACTATCTCGCAAGAGAACATCAGGGGATCGAATTCAAAATAGAAAAAGTAAAAAAACAAATTGAAGTAACTGAACAACACATCTCTCAAAATCGAAAAACCCTCGAAGGAGGTCAGCCAGACTTAGTCAAAGAGCGCTTGCTTTTTCTAAAACGTATTTATCGTCACAAAAATTTCTCTTGGACCGGCCTATTTCATGAGCTTGAAAAGATTATCCCAACAAACGTAAAAATCGTTTCTATTCAACCAATAGAAATAGACGGTAACATCACAGTAAATCTGGCCCTCATAGGCAAGAAACTCGCAAACGTAATCGAAATGGTAACTGCCCTTGAAGCAAGTTCCTCTTTTAACATGGTCTTTCCACTTAATGAAGTTGAGCTATCAGAACTAAGCACTGGGGAGACTGGAATTGCAGCGACACTCGGACTCCAATATGTTCACACTTCCTATAGTGAAAGCAAGGAACGCACTCAATGAGCCAGTTAAGCGTTTTATTTCAACAGTTAAAGGAGCGAAAAAAATGGCTCTTTTATCTACTGATGCTCTCCCTATTAAATAGTATCGTTTTTGTCTTAATCACTTATCGAATTCAAAACAAACAACAACAGCTTGGCGTACAAGAAATAAAACTTGAGAATGAATTTGCAAAAAAGCAGTTAGAGTATCAATCTTTATCAAAGACTGGAGCACAAGCCTCCAAGAATGCACAAGCTGTCAACCAGTTTTGGACGGAAATAGTAAAAATGCGGGTGCCCGGGTTAACAGATGCATGGGCAGAAATCGACAAAATTGCACGAGAAGTTAATGTAGTTAAAATAAGAACTGGCTATAGCCGAAATGTTCTAGATATAGGTCTTGAGGAAATTAAAGCAACAATGCCTTTAGAAGGAAGTTACTTTAATCTCGTGCGGTTCATTAATCGCCTCGAACGTTCCAAACGCTTTTTCCTTTTAGAAGGAGTTCGCCTCTCACAAAGTGAATCTACGGATGGTACCATTCGTCTCGATTGTAGTATTTTGTTTTATCTGAAAAGTGAAGCTACAAACAAGATGAAATCATGAACCAGCGAGGTTTCACTTATATCGAACTCATCATTGCCACAATGATCTTAGCGATCTTATCCGCTGCAATTATCCCCGCCGCACAGATCATGACCAAACGCACAAAGGAAATAGAACTTAGACGCAGTCTGCGCACAATACGAACGGCAATAGACGAGTACAAGAGGGCCGTTGATATGGGGCTAATCGGCGGATCGGATGTCGAAATAGACTGCGAAGGAAGTCCTAAGGAGCTTAAAATCCTAGTAGA
>CAZFLB010000054.1:0-2945 GCA_964518945.1 uncultured Acidobacteriota bacterium
CAGTAAGAATTGCCAATGGTAACCATCGCATGTAAGACAGTATCACACGCAAAGAAATATGTAGCACAACATTGTTTACGGTGATAGGCAAAACGTAATCGCTGGACATCACAAATCTAAATTCATCTACAACGTATTCTGGTAATTTTTGTGTCGATTGAATGAAGATAAGCAGTAAACCAGACAATATAACCCAACGGATGCCACCCGAGATACGCGCGCTACTTTGCATGTTTAACCTTATACGCATTGTTGGGTAACTCCAATATAGACTCTACAAACCCTCTAGCCATTTTCTTAGGATGAAACGCTGCTATTATCTGCTGTGATTCTAGTCCCATGTTTTTCCGCATTTTTTCGTCTCTGAGTAAAGTCAGCATGTGACCACATATTTCTTCAACATTTTCGGGTTGATGAAGCAGTCCATTACAACCCTGGTACACAAGTTCAGCAGCGGCTCCAGCAGCTACAGAACATATTACAGGCAATCCAGCACACATAGCTTCATTTAAGACCAATCCCCAGGGGTCACTCCTAGTAGGAAACACCAAAAAGTCAGCTATAGCGTAATACTTTGGCAGCACTTCCTGGGAACAAAATCCTTCAAATCTGACCGAAGTAATAGACCTTCGACTGCAAACCTCCCTATAACGATCGATATCTGGACCATCACCAACAAGTAGCATTGTAGCATCATGTTCAACCACAACTTTTTGAAATGCTTCAATCAACTCAGGAATCCCCTTATCGTCTAACATGCGCCCAACATATAAAATAATTGGTCCGACAACTCCCAATTCTAGTTTTATCTCTGTTTTCCTATCTCTATACAATTTGGACTGTTGAACGAAATAATCTGAATCGACCGAATCAGGTGCCACCCATATATAATTGTCTTTCGCGCCAAGACTTTTCAAATAGTCCACTTGAGATCGTCCAGCCGCCACAAACCCATCAAATTTGCCAACTAGATATCGCTTTATATACTCAACAATTTTGTTTGGAGAACGATGGTCCATACTAGTGCTCTCACTCCACAGTAAGACACGAGTTCGAGACATTTTGCCCGCAATCAATGCTAACCAAATTGTAGGATGATGGTATCCGAAACAAATGATGGAATGGTATTTTCCTTTCCATATATCATATGCTATCGTAGGATTAAAAAATATCGGACCACCCTGATATCGTTGTGACACTAAAAATCCCTGCAACACCCGGTATGTAAACCGGATTTTTTCCAAGGGAATGCGCCAGGAACGACGTCTTTCAGTTTGAGAAAAAAACAGTACTTCTAGATTAATCCTAGGATCATTAGACAGCTCATTCAACACAGGTATCCGATAAGGCGATATTATCTCGGTTAATATAGCAACGGACTTACGGGTATCAGTCGAATTCATACAAAATCTCAATCGATAGCATGCTCGCAAAGAGTCACAAGTTGCTCTACAGTCTTAGTCCATGAATATTTGGATGCGTGGAGTATGCCAGCATGTCTCATCAAATGCGCCTGTGCAATATTAGATGTTAAATACTCAATTCCATCAGCAAAACCCCTAATATCCGTGGGTTTGTAAGTGAGAGCAGCGTCCCCTGTAATTTCTGCCAATGAAGTTGTATTTGAACATAACACAGGTGTCCCACACGACATAGCTTCGAGAACCTGCAAGCCAAAACCTTCGTATAAGGACGGATCCATATATATATCTGCTGCCTGATACAGGTCTACCAAATCGCTATCTGAAACATATCCGACAAATATTACTCTCTCCTTCAAACCCATGTTAGAAATCATTTTGGCCTAATAATCTTGATCGAGATAACCATTACCGACCAATATGATTTTTATGTGTTGCGATATGTTAGCCAAAGAAAATGCACGTAGAGCTGTCACTGTGTTATCCCGGGGATCTCCAGAGGAGAAATGTAACACATAGCCTCCTGAAGCACCATAACGCTTTCTTACTTGTTTTGTATGCTCAGAATTGTTATCTGGAATAAATTTTCTACTGACGGCTGCTGGAACAGTCATAATTTTTCTATCTGATACTCCATACGTGTTCTGAAGTTCATCTGAAGTAAATTTGGAAGGCACTGCAATAATACGAGCACGTCTTATAGATGTTGGAAAAACGAATCGTGTAAGATTATCACTAGCTCTCTGATAAAATCCTCCAACCTTATTCTCCAAGGCTAATTCTCGACGCCGAGCAGGTATCTCGAACAAATACAATACTATTCGACCAGAATATAGCAACGGCACACGATCAGATAATGTTAGCAAACAATCGATTTTATGTTTTCGAGCTGCTATGTTTAATCTTATCTGCTCCCACTCAACAAGACTATTGGATTTGTGCACTGAGTACGAAAGAGAATCGCCCTGAGGCAGACCAAGCTCACTCGGATTCCTATCCAGAAACACAACAAATTCGTGAGAATATGCTGCTTTTGCCAAGGTCTCAACTATATTACGTTCTACCCTACCAACACCTTTTAAATTACGAGAGATATGAATAGCGTCAATACCAATACGCATAATTCAGTATTTATACTTGCGTTTTGTCTTGACGTAAATACATCTAATCACAAAAATACTAACTGAAATCAGGTTGCACATATGTGGATTTTTCATTCGTATTAGGACGTTCAATAACGAGATGTGCCTGTGCGAACCTGATACAACTCTACAGACTCATTTTCATAAATGAGAATCAAATCTTCTCGCTCTTTCATAGAAATCTCACCGATGTTATTTTCATAAGGACCAACCCACACAAAATCAGCATCATATGTCAATGATTCTATTTGAAGAGAAGAATATGATTGAACCATAGCTTGATTGCGTAAGTTGTTAGTAGGATAAATGAGAGAACCATTAAAAATGTATTGCTCAGGATTTAACAAGCCTGCATCGTACAACCTACGAGAAATGACATCTT
>CAZFLB010000055.1:0-16595 GCA_964518945.1 uncultured Acidobacteriota bacterium
TGCCATAATCGATGTAGGCAGTGGTGGTTCAGGGAAACAATTTGACTGGAAATTGTTGGGAGAACACGCACCAGATGCAACTTTTATTGCTGGGGGCGTGCATGCCGGTAATGTACATGAACTCTTAAAGTACCAGCCTTATGGTATCGACCTCGCAAGTGGCATCGAAAGCTCTCCAGGTTTCAAGAGCGAGATGAAGCTCCAAAAATTCTTTAAAGAGGTGCTTAAACTTTGAGCAAGCTGTTGCCAAAAGTGGGCGCGTTTGGTGAATGGGGTGGGCGCTTCGTTCCCGAACTATTGGTCCCTGCACTTGAACAACTCGATACTGCACGTAAAGAAATTATACGTGGTCGAGAATTTCGTACGGCTCTCACACAGCTTCTTGCAGAATGGGCCGGTCGTCCAACACCGCTCACAACAGCGCCAACATGGTCCAAAGAGTGCAACCTTGAAGTAGTAATGAAGCGAGAGGATTTGCTCCATGGGGGAGCACACAAAACTAACAATGTTGCAGGTCAAGCTCTACTAGCAAAATTCATGGGGAAGCAGCGATTGATCGCTGAAACCGGCGCTGGTCAACATGGTACGGCCACAGCGATGGCAGCAGCACGTTTAGGACTCAAAGCTGTCATCTACATGGGTGAAAAAGATATGGAGAGACAAGCCCCGAACGTGAAACGTATGGAGCTTTGCGGAGCCACCGTTGTCCCAGTCACAACTGGAGCACGCACTCTTAAAGACGCCATCAACGAAGCGCTGCGCGATTGGACTAGTAATCTTGAGTCAACACACTATCTTCTCGGAACGGTATGCGGACCTCATCCGTTTCCACGACTAGTTCGCAACTTCCAGGCTGTAATCGGACGTGAAGCAAAAGTCCAATTCAGAAAATGTTATGGGGAACTTCCAGATGCAATAGTTGCTTGTGTTGGAGGTGGAAGCAATGCGATAGGTATCTTTCACGCTTTTATCCCGGAATCAAATGTTAAGCTCATCGGTATCGAACCAGGGGGGCGAGGCCTTAATACTGGACAACACGGCGCAACTCTTGTAGCAGGCACGGCCGGCCTACTTCATGGGGCTCGGACCAGCATACTTCAAGATAAGGAAGGCCAAATCCTAGAACCTCACAGTGTGTCTGCCGGACTTGATTATCCGGGTGTCGGTCCAGAACATGCCTTTTTACGAGACTCAGGCCGCGCACACTATTTAACTGTTACAGATAACGAGGCTATTACTGCATTCGAGAAGCTATCGGAAATGGAAGGAATAATACCGGCATTCGAGCCCGCACATGCTCTTGCTTTCCTTCTCCGTGCAGTTTCTGACAAAGTACTTGCACCCGATTCTCGAGTTCTAATAAATCTCTGCGGGCGTGGTGACAAGGATCTCGACAATTATTTCCAGTATTACGCCAAAGATGTGAAGAGGCTACCTTGACACAAGCTCAACTAAAACACTTACTACAGTCACCCCAAGTTAGCCCCTTCCTAGTTCTGGGCGATCCGACCCCGGAGCTGTCAATTGAACTGGCTAAAACAGCCGTTTCATCTGGAGCGGGCATGCTTGAGATAGGCTTTCCTTATAGCGATCCTGTTGCGGATGGACCATCCATTCAGGCAGCAGACATGAGAGCACTCAAGGCGGGTACATCTACATCGAAAGCAATGTCTGTTCTACATCGGATTCACGAAGCCTGCCCAAAAACTCCACTAAATCTTCTGGTTTACGGCAATCTAGTTCATAAAAGGGGTTTTGAGCAATTTTGTAATGAGGTTGCAGAAGCAGGAGCCTCCTCTCTTCTCGTCCCCGACATTTGCTTAGAGGAAAGCATTTTGCTTAAACGCTCATGTCGCGCAGCTGGAATTGGACACGTACAGCTCATCGGACCTTTAACCTCTAAGGAACGTTTAAAACGCATCGATAATGCAGCCACAAGCTTTGTTTATCTTGTTGCTCATCAAGGTGTAACAGGCGTGCGATCTGGCAACTTCACAGCTGTGGAAAATCTTGTTGGACGAACTGCATCTCAGCTAAACCAACCTCTTTGCGTCGGGTTTGGTCTTTCAAAGCCGAAGCACATCCAACAGGTCTTTGCTGCAGGTGCCAAGTTGGCTGTAGTAGGTAGTTTTCTTGCTAATGTAATCGGTGAGAGCAAGAAAAACCAAGTAATCACAAATTTCTCGAGAGCCTTCCGTCCACTCGTGGCGGCACGCTAAGTCAGAAAGGACTAACCTAATGCTAGTGATAATGCGCAAAGACAGCAGGGAATCTCATTGCGCTGCTGTAGAAGAGGAGATTCGAAGAATGGGGTTCGTACCACTTCCTGTCCCTGGAGAAAATCGAACAGCAATCTGCGTTACCGGCAACACTGAGCCTGTCGAGTCAGCCGTCTTAAACCAAATGCCCGGAGTGTTAGAGTGCATCCCAGTAACCAAAACCTACAAACTTGTGAGCCGTGAGGTCCATCCTGATGACACTATCGTCGAAGTTGGTAGCGTCCGTATTGGAAGTACTCCTCTAACCTTTATCGCTGGGCCGTGTAGCGTAGAAACCGAATCACGGACACTTGAGGTTGCGCAACAAGTACGAAAAGCTGGAGCACACCTATTTCGGGCGGGTGCCTACAAACCCAGAACAAGTCCGTATTCATTCCAAGGACTTGGAAAAGAAGGCCTTTTAACGCTTTCTCGGGTACGTAAGGAAGTTGGTATTCCCGTAGTTAGCGAAATTGTCGATTCCAGCCTAGTCGATCTTTTCGCTGAACACGTGGATATCATTCAAGTTGGAGCTCGCAACATGCAAAATTTTGAACTACTCAAAAAACTTGGCTCAGTAGAACGTCCAATACTTTTAAAGCGGGGCATTTCAGCAACATTCGAAGAATGGTTGATGGCAGCCGAGTATTTACTAGCTGAAGGAAACTCTAATGTGATCTTATGCGAGCGCGGTGTGAGAACTTTTAACAATCACTCTAGAAACACTCTCGACCTCAATATCGTGCCACTAGTTCGTAAAATGACCCACCTACCAGTCGTAGTCGACCCATCTCACGGCGTTGGAAAAAGAGATCGTGTTCGTCACCTTGCTCGCGCGGGTATAGCAGCTGGTGCTCATGGGTTGATGATGGAGGTACACACACAACCGGACACAGCCTATTCAGATGCTCAACAAACTATCGACATTGGTACTTTTTCAGGTATTGTAAAGGACGCTTCCATTTTAGTGCAGCTTGAAAACCTGTTCGGTACTGATAAGGAGCAATCCTAGTTCTCACAATCTTTGTTGTACTCAAAACTTCCTTCTTCATCAGATTTAGTTTGAGACTGAATCATGCCAGATAAAGGAAGCAGCACTAAGTTGGAAATACATATGTCCGGAGGGTTGCTTACGCTAACGCAAAACTCATCATGGCGTCAGCCACAATCGTATCGTCCACACGCGCGGTAACATAAAGACTTCCCATCCGTGTACGTATTTTGTCTACACGAGCTTCGATTCGCACTGTAGAGCCAGAAGGAATTCGACGATAAAACTGTGCATTTTTTATTGACCGGAAATAAATAGTTCTGCAACGTTGATCCATTGGATACAAGACAAGAATGGCGCCAACCTGTGCCATCGCCTCCATCAAAATTGCAGTGGATAAACAACGGTCACTAACTTCACCACTCAAAAAGGACTTGGTTTCGTTCACATTCAGAAAACCTTCAACATTTTGGCCAACGTTAATGCTTGTCACGCCATCAACGAAAAGAAAAGGATCTCTATGAGGAAGAATTTCTTCTATTTTTTCACGGTCGAGATCGATCTTCATCACCAATTAACCTCAAACGCTACAACATAAAATGCGAAACGGCTCTCTCATATTCACCGAGCCTCAATGTCTTTCATTTTTGTATACATAATTGCAGAGTCAATTGGTGTAGGATGACAACAAGGGTAAAGAAACAATTATAACTATGGGTTTTGTTATTAGAAACTGCTTTGACTTGCTCTAAACCAACGTCCGCTTAAAGGAAATATATTGTGGCTAATCTTCGTATTCCAGGCCCAACACCTTGTCGTAACGAAGTGCGCGCAGCTTGTTCGAAACCAATGATCAACTATCGCGGACCCCAAATGGCACTCTTTATGGAAGGATTGCTAGCCAAGCTAAAAACTTTTCTTTCTACCGAACGCAACCCTTTACTACTAACTACCAGTGGTACAGGAGGTCTTGAAGCCGCCATCACAAACACCTTAAGTCCAAGAGACCGTGTGGTAGGGATCGATGCCGGTGTGTTCGGCAAAAGATTTTGCTCAGTAGCAAAGTCCTATGGTGCTTCTGTCAGGGTCATCGATGTCCAATGGGGACACTGCATAGAACCTGAAGTTCTTCGTGGTGTGCTTCGTCAAGAATCAAATTGCCGCGCTGTACTTCTCACACACAATGAAACGTCAACAGGGATATTGCATCCACTAAAGGAATTAAGCGAAGTTGTCCGTGAAGAAACAGATGCTCTCATTCTTGTTGACAGCGTGTCTGGATTAGGAGCGACACCTTTATTAACTGATGAATTACACATTGATGTAGTCATAACAGCTTCCCAAAAAGCATGGGGAGCACCTCCAGGATTAGCTTTGTTGTGCCTTTCGGAGCGAGCTTGGCAGGCGAACAAGTCTGCGGAGATGCCCCGTTTTTATTTTGATCTCTTGCGCTATAAGGATTCTCAGGAACGAGGCAGTTTTCCTTTTACACCAGCACTCCCCATTTTGTTTGCACTCGACGTAACACTTGATTTTATGATTAGGGAAACGCCCGAAGCAATTTTTTCTCGACACGACCAAACTGCTCGACATGTAAGGCAACAGGTAATGTCTAGCGGATTCTCACTGTTCGCAGACGAAAGACACGCGTCTCCCACGGTAACTTCGATAAGAATTCCTGACTCTGTCAACGAAGAAGATTTGGTTCGAATCCTACGAGATGAACACAAGACAATTTTGGCACGAGGCCAAGAAAAACTTCAGGGTAGTATTATCCGTTTAGGTCATCTAGGCTGGTTTAACAAACGTGAAATAGACAACGCTCTTGGTGCACTATTAGGTACTCTTTCTAGAATGAGCCCTTCTTCAAACTAATCAACTGCGTACCTGATAGTACTGCTGGAACAAATTACCCTTTGCGCCCCTTTCGATATTCATCTCGCAAGTCTTCGATCAAGCTTTTAATTCCACGTTTAGCAGATTTGATTTTTGGCTGAGCATCTTGCCATGCGCGTTTTGCACGAGGCTTAATATCTTCATTCAATTTACGTGACTGCGTTTTTAACCCCTGAGCAATTTTGGCTCGCGCCTTTGGATTACTCGCCAGCTCTTGGATTGTGCGAATAGCTAAACGTTTAAGCAATCTCATGTGCTTCTATCCCATTATAGACCACACTTGTAAAGCAACTTTTAAAATTCTCTCAGAAGACCACAACAAATTCCCGTTCGGGAGTAAGATGGCATCTATGGCGGTCCTCCTAACAGGAAAAACACTTACCCTGGAAGAAATCGAGAGAGTAGCGTCCAAAGGTGAGAGTGTCTCTCTAGATAACCAAGCCGTCGATCGTGTTAGAAATTCTCGCAGAGTAGTCGACGATATTTTGGAGGGCGATGTCACCGTCTACGGTATTAATACTGGGTTCGGTAATTTCAGTGACGTGATTATCCCCAGATCTGAACTCAAACAACTCCAGACGAATCTAATAAGAAGCCACGCTGCCGGTGTAGGCGAACCTTTTCAAGAAAATATTGTCCGCACAATTCTGTTGTTGCGAATCAATGCCCTAGCTACTGGTTATTCGGGTATTGCCGTTGAAACACTTGCCGGCTTAATAGAAATGCTAAATGCTTCAATCCACCCAATCGTTCCGTCGCAAGGCTCCGTGGGTGCGAGCGGAGACCTTGCACCACTGGCACACATCGGACTTGTCCTCATCGGCGAAGGAGAAGCTATTTTCAGTGGGCAGAAAATGGCGGGAATCAAAGCTCTAGAAAAGGCAGGATTAGCTAAAATTAACCTCCAACCAAAAGATGGACTTGCACTAATTAATGGAACACAGGTTATTTCAGCACTCCTAGCCCATGCCACGATCCTAGCAATGCGCTTAGTACCCGCCGCTGATGTAATTGGTGCTTTAACTCTTGACACTCTCCTAGGAACAGACACTGCTTTCGATCCTAGAATTCATAATGCAAGACCCCATCCCGGCCAAAACAAATCGGCTCGAAATTTAAGACATCTCCTAAGGGGAAGCGAGCTTCGAAAGTCGCATGAGTCTTGTGGTCGCGTTCAGGATAGCTACTCTCTTCGATGTATGCCACAAGTTCACGGGGCGATTCGAGATGCTCTCAATTATGTAAAAACGGTTGTCGGGATCGAGATCAATTCGGCCACAGACAACCCGATGATCTTCACGGACAACAAAGACGTCGTTTCAGGAGGAAATTTTCATGGTCAGCCTGTAGCACTTGCTGCAGATCTTCTCACAATAGCTTTAGCAGAACTCGGAGCTATCAGTGAACGGCGTATTGAAAGACTCGTGAATCCCGATTTATCTAACTTACCTCCTTTTCTAGTCAAAGAAGGTGGGTTGAACTCAGGTTATATGGTTATGCAAGTCACGGCAGCCGCCCTTGCATCAGAAAATAAAACGTTTAGTCATCCCGCAAGTGTTGACAGTATTCCTACGTCCGCTAATCAAGAAGATCATGTCAGCATGGGAGTAACGGCTGCAAGAAAAACTAATGTGGTTGCCGAAAATGTGTGTCACATTCTCTCAATCGAACTATTGTGTGCCGCACAAGCTCTTGAATTTCGAAGACCACTTCGCACATCAGAAATGCTTGAAGCCATTCACTCTAAACTTCGCGAAAAAGTTTCCCCGTATGACCAAGATCGCCCACACTATCCGGATGTAGTCGCAGCCAGAGATTTCGTTAGATCTAATGAATTTCTTGCGATCGTCAACGAAGAGCTAAAAGACAAAGGCCCGATTTCGTGAAAAACGCAGGACACACATCACGTAAGATCCGATCTCCTCGTGGCACAACTCTCACGTGTAAAGGGTGGCCTCAAGAAGCGGCATTTCGAATGCTGCAAAATAATCTAGACCCAGAAGTGGCAGAACAGCCTGAAGAGCTCATTGTTTACGGCGGTACTGGAAAAGCAGCAAGATCCTGGGCAGATTTCGATCGGATTCTATCTGCTTTAAAAACACTTGCTGACGACGAAACTCTCCTAGTTCAATCTGGTCGACCTGTCGGCATCGCTCAAACCCACCCCGATGCACCGAGAGTCCTTATCGCAAATTCCTTACTAGTACCACAAAGGGCAAATTGGGAGGAATTTCGACGTCTGGAAGCACTAGGCTTGACTATGTTCGGACAAATGACAGCCGGAAGCTGGATCTATATAGGAAGCCAAGGAATTCTTCAGGGAACTTACGAAACTTTCGGGGCATGCGCCCGGAAACATTTCGGTGGTACTTTGTCCGGCCGACTTGTTGTTACTGGTGGTCTAGGAGGTATGGGTGGCGCACAGCCTTTAGCTGTAAAAATGAATAGCGGAGTTTGTTTAGCCGCTGAAATAGACCCGGAGCGAGTTAGGCGAAGATTACAAACCGAATATCTCGACCAAGCCACTACCGATATCGATGAAGCGCTAAGCATTGTTGATCAAGCAATCAAAAATCAAACTCCCCTTTCGGTCGGCTACGAAGGCAATGTAGCTGATTTACTCGCAGAACTTCTTTTACGTGATCTTAAGCCCGACGTAGTTACTGATCAGACCTCAGCACACGACGAACTAAACGGCTATGTCCCAAATGGAATGAGCTACGTTCAAGCATTACAGCTCCGAAAAAAAGACCCTAAACATTATATTCAAGAATCGATGCGAACCATGAAAGAGCAGGCTCAATCGATGCTTGCGCTTAAATCTCAAGGAGCAATAACTTTCGACTATGGCAACAACATACGCGGACAAGCCCTTTCCGCCGGTGTCAAAAATGCCTTCGACATTGAAGGCTTCGTTCCCGCCTATATACGACCTTTGTTCTGTGAAGGTTCGGGACCTTTTCGCTGGGTTGCTCTTTCTGGTGATCCTGAGGACATCTTTCGCACAGACGAAGCGCTGCTTGAGACTTTTCCGAATAACCCTCATCTTGCCCGATGGATAGGTCTCGCCAGAAAAAAAGTGCGTTTTCAAGGACTTCCGGCACGCATTTGCTGGCTCTCTTACGGTGAACGAGCCGAGATGGGTTTAGTTTTCAACAAACTGGTTGCAAAAGGAGATATCAAAGCACCCATTGTTATTGGCAGAGACCATCTTGATTGTGGCTCAGTTGCTTCTCCGTATCGTGAAACCGAAGGAATGAAAGACGGATCTGATGCAATTGCCGATTGGCCTATTTTGAATGCACTGCTCAATACAGCTTGTGGAGCAACTTGGGTGAGCGTTCATCATGGTGGAGGCGTCGGTATCGGCTACGCTATTCACGCTGGCCAAGTCATAGTAGCTGATGGGACAGACGGTGCAGCTAAGAGACTCGAACGTGTTTTAACCGCAGACCCTCAGATGGGAATTTTTCGTCACGTTGATGCAGGATACGAGAAAGCTATTAAGGTTAGCCAAGAAAATAATGTGAAGATTCCCTGACAGTTACTAACATATCAAATGACACTTTCGATATTACACAGTCAGGATAAACTAAGTGACCCGCTCGACATCGCTAATCGAACAGCTCTCAAAACACGGTCTACATTGTAAAAATAGCGGCGAACGTCAAGATACTATTGAGAAAGTGTCCGATACGAATGTTCTCATTAGGACTATGCTGGTTATTGTCAAAATTTACGGTCGGAACATTTAATGCTGGGAGGCCAAGGGCCCTGACAAAAGGCGCAATTGGAACAGTGCCACCACTCGTCCGCTTTCTTACAGGTGGAGAACCCCACATCTCAGCAATCGTTTCGTAAACCCTAACGGCTTCTTCATTGTTAATTGGCGTGCGGTAAGCATTTGAACCGGCAAAACGAGTTACACGAGCAAGCCGCCCATAACTTGCACGGCTTGCGTCATCAGGAACCTCTCTAATAATCTGATATCCCTGTTCTTCAATGTGCTCAAGAATCTTGTTATACATTGTTTCAGCCGGAGTTTCGCGTACAAGTCGAACATCTATGGCTGCGGTTGCTTCTGCTGGCACGATTGTTCGGGCTTCACCACCAACCCAAGCGCTCTCAAGACCTCGCACATTGAGTGATGGAAACTGAATGGCCTCTTGGAGAGATCTCCCAACGCGTTCAGGCTCAGAAAATCCAAGATTGGACATAAGCTCAGACAAGTCGTCAGGCACTGAGGCAAGTACATCATAGTCCTCATCGGTTAGTTTAATATTGTCATAAAACCCGTCGATAACTACCCGCCCGTCTTCATCTTTCATTGAAGCTAAGAGCTGAGCAAGTCGCATTGCTGGGTTCGGCGCCCAATTACCATAGTGACCACTGTGTAATGGAAACTTAGGTCCATAAATCGTTAGCGACAAAGTTAAGATTCCCCTTGCACCATAGGTCAATGTTGGCAAATTTGACTGATGCAACGGGCCATCAAAAATGAGCATTAAATCGGCTTCCAGCTTTTTTCGATAGCGTTCAATTGCGGGCACTAAATTCGGCGAACCTGCTTCCTCCTCACCATCCAGTACAACCCTTAAGTTGGAGCTAGGCGAAACACCAAGACTATCTAGTGCATCCAATGTGGCTAACATTGCAATGATGGGGGCTGTGTCGTCCGAGGAAGAACGTGCGTAAATCCGCCAGTCCGATCTGAATTTATCCTGAACGTCGAAATCGATAATCTGCCCTCCCTCGTTCAACTTACCATCCCTTAAAACAGGTATAAAAGGATTTGCTTGGTCCCATTTCGATGCGTCTACCGGCTGCCCATCATAGTGGCAGTAAACAAGAATTGTCCGGGTTGCTCCAGCAATCTTTCTTTCACCGTATACCAGAGGATTCCCTGAAGTTTCCAACAGCTCAGCTTTGAAATCACGTGCCTGCAAGCCCTCTCGCAAAAAGTTTGCCTTTTTCCTAATGTTAACAGCGTCTTTGGCAACAGCAGGGATCTTTAGCGCTTGCCAAAGCTCCGAAACGATTTCCTTGTTGTTATCTAAGATGTGGCGCTCTATATCTCCTCGAAGTTGTTGGGCCACCGTCAAAGACGGCAATAGTACAAAGCTACTTAAAATAATCACTAACCGCATTCTTGCCTCTTGGAATTTTACAATTCGATCAAAACGAGAAGACGCCACACTCCGTGTGGAAATAGGCGTCAGTGGGCCTACCCATGGAGTACAAGGTGTTTTTTGTTGCAACCACTAGGCCCCCTTCGTTATCAAACACAACTCCTACAACCGGTGGCGACGCAATTCTGCGCTCCAGCCCAACTCCGCTTTCATCAATTACGTATATGCCACTGTATCCCGGAAGTCCTTCAGCAACATAAAGCAACCCTTCTTCGTCGAATGCCATCCCTTGTGGCCGGCCAAAACCTTGGTAAAACAATTCGACCTTTGCACCAGCATCAATTCGAAAAATCTGATCGCGAGAAGCTAGGCTTGGCACACTAACAAATAGGTTTCCTTCTCGATCAAAAACAAGATGGTATGCAGAAACAGAAGGTTCGAGCCGACAAAATGAGCGCACCTCCCCATTTCGTTCAACACGAAAGATATTGCCTCTTCTATCCCCAACGTACAAAATTCCTTCGGGATCAAAGGCAATATCAGTAGCAATACCCAGTCCGTCTGCGAACAATTCAATCTCTCGATCGCTATTAATACGATAGACAGTCCCTTCCGCTCGGCTCGAAACATAAAGACAGTTATCGGAACCCCACGCTAGACCTGTCGGATTTAGGATGTCTGCATTGTAAGGCTCTGCTTTTCCATAATCACTAATACAGTAAATGGAAACAGGAACTTTTGTTCCGCGGCTACCACTCAGTGTGACATAGAGCTTCTTTTCATTGTCAAAAACAGGATTTGCAACAGGTTGCAGTTTCCTAGCAATTTCCTTTGCAATACATACGGGGCTTGACGAACTTAGACCACCCTCAAACTGGACTCTTATCTCGTTATTACCTGCGACAGCATCTTCTGGAATAGTAGCCGCAATCTTAGTTTCAGTGACCCAGTTCACTTCTACCTGTTTTTCACCGCAAAAAACACGAATTGTATGGGCTCGTTTCGTTTCAAACCCTTCTCCTTGAATTGCTATTCCACCGCCGGGAACAATATGAGAAGGTTCAACATGAATCTCAGAGTTTGGAGAGGTCACTTATTTTTATGCTTCCTAAAGCAATCTGCCTAATTTTAACATGTGGACTACATCAACGTATGGATAAACACCTCGAACAACACCCTTTTATTCCCATAGTTGATAACTCTGAGAAATTCGAAGTGACAAGAACATAGTAAAAAAGGCAGGCTTCATTAATGAAGCAAAGTCGCTAGAATGGTAAACTGCTAAGTCATCACAACATTAAATTCGCCAAAGCTTTGTTTAAGAATCTCCTAGAAATCTTTCGTTACCGCGTACTTATTCATAGCCTCGTAGTGCGCGAACTCAAAGCTCGTTACCGAGGCTCCGTCCTTGGTTTTGTATGGTCGTTCATTAATCCATTGCTTCAGTTGTTGATCTATTGGTTTGTATTTAGCTTCATCCTTCCAACCAGAGATCTGCTAGGGATGTCCCCTTATGCTCTTTTCTTGTTTACAGGCATCTTGCCCTGGACCTGGTTTAATGCGTCTGTAATGGAATCTTCTTCGGTACTTATTTCAGGCGGGAACCTAATAAAAAAAATCATGTTCCCAGCAGAAGTACTGCCAATTGTAGTAGTTCTCTCTAATCTTGTGCACTTTGCACTCGGGTTTCCGATTTTGTTTGGATTCTTAGCATACTATGGAAAGATCCATTCAACTTTGTTGTTTTTCCCATTCATAGTGTTCATCCAGCTTTTTTTTACAATTGGGTTATGTCTTTTCGTTTCCGCTCTAACAGTTCATTTTAGGGATGTTCAGAACATCATAGGCAACTTAATGATGATCTGGTTTTTCTCAAGTCCTGTTATCTATTCATATCTGACAATCTCTCCGTCTATTCAAAAATGGCTCAACTACAATCCTATGACTCACTTCCTCGTTGGATACCAACAATCTTTATTCACTGGCTCCATGGGGCATTGGCCTTGGCTTTTGACCATGATTCCTTTCTCCTTAGTGTCTTTTCTGGTTGGGTACTATTTCTTCGACCGACTAAGAGATACGTTTGCAGAAGAAGTCTAATGAGATTAGGTAAGTAGTATGAGCATTGCAATCCAAGTTTCTGACGTAACCAAAGTTTACCAACGATTCAGTCACAGGAAACAATTCCGCACCCTAAAAAGTGCACTGCTCGGTGGCAATTTACTGACATCACTAAAAGCCGATGAGCGTTTTCCCGCTCTTACCGGAGTCACCTTCAATGTACGTAAAGGGTCAACTTTTGCTGTGATAGGTAGAAACGGTTCAGGCAAAAGCACGCTTCTCAAATTAATGGCTGGTATCGCTAAGCCGGATTCTGGTGCAATAACTGCCAACGGCCGTATCTCCGCACTAATAGAGCTCGGAGCTGGATTTCATCCAGAAATCAGTGGCCGCGAGAACATCTTCATTAACGGAATAATGCTAGGTCTCTCAAAAAAAGAAATACAGGAACGTTTTGCAGAAATTGTAGATTTTGCAGAGCTTTCTGAATTCATCGACGCACCCGTAAAGACATACTCCTCTGGCATGTATATGCGCCTCGGCTTTGCAGTCGCCATACATGTCGATCCAGAAATAATGTTAATCGACGAAGTACTCGCCGTTGGAGATGAGGCATTCGTGCACAAGTGCCTCGACAAAATAAGTGAGTTTCGACGACGTGGGAAAACTATCGTGTTAGTAACCCATAGTCTTGGCCTTGTAGAAACATTAGCAGATGAAGCACTTTGGATCGACAAATCACTAATACAAATGAGAGGAGACCCAAAGAAAGTTGTAGACGCGTATTTGGCACATGTAACCAAATACGAAGAAAAAGCTCTTTCCGAGGCAGAACAGTTAGATATTGCTCGATTTTCAGTGCCCGACTTGGTCGGCGATACCGAACAGCCTCAAAGTAAAATAGAGCCCTCATCAGCGTTTGACCGCGAAAAAGGCCGCTGGGGCTCGCGAGAGCTGGAAATTCAGAAAGTGGTCATCAAGGATATGAATGGAGACACGAGACACATTTTCAAAACTGGTGACTGCGTAACAGTGTGCCTCCATGTGAAAAGTACGGGTACTATAAAAGATTTCGTTTTTGGAGTTGCTATCTTTAATGCTGACGGCTTGTGCTGTTTCGGAACCAACACCGAAATAGAAAAATTTGTTCCGGTCATGTTTGAAGGAGAAGGAGAGGTGCGTTTCTTAATCTCAGAACTGCAACTCGTCGAAGGGACTTATTTTCTGGACGTAGCTGCACACCAACGAGATGGTTACCCTTTTGACTATCATCGCTCCCTACACCAATTTCGAATTCAGTCTAAAGTAAAAGACGTTGGAGTTTACCGCCCTAGCCACCGATGGGAATTCACACCAAACATTATTATCCATTCTTCTGGAACTCATGGAAAAAAGTAAAATTCATAGTTGGGCCTCTATGGTTACAGAGAGGGAAGCATTACGTAATTCTGGGGATACTCTCGTATTTACAAACGGATGCTTCGACATTTTACACCCTGGCCACGTTCGTTATTTAAAAGAAGCCAGAGCACTGGGAGACCGTCTTGTAGTGGCTGTGAACACCGATGAGACCGTAGCAGCATTAAAAGGAGAAGGACGCCCACTTCTTCCCCTGAAAGAACGCATGGAAATCTTGGCATCACTTGAAGTCGTTGATCACGTCATGTCCTTCGAAGAAGAAACACCCAAAGCCCTTATAGATATACTTCTACCTGACATTCTCGTTAAAGGTGGCGATTGGAGTACTGATTCCATTGTTGGGGCGGAAACAGTTGAAAGCTACGGAGGAAGGGTCTTAGCATTACCCTTTGCACCTGGTTACTCGACCTCGACTTTAATAGAACGCATCATTCAACGTCTCGGAAAGGAGAAATGACCCTAGACGAGAAATCATCCTTAGCAAATAGTCTTCAGAAATTATCCGTAGATAACATCTTAACTTCAGAGCAACCTGCCCGTGTTTCAGGATTAATTGGCCCTGCCCAATCTCTTCTGCAAGCAGTAATAGCTCAAAAAACAATTGGCCCATTGGTTGTGGTTGTAGCGGACGAAGAGCGTCTCAGCACAGCCACCTCCGACCTTAAATCCTTTCTGAACGCCATAAATTATCCGCAGCGTGTTTTGTCGTTTCCACCCTTTGCCTTAAATCCATATTCCGGTCTCAAACCTCACCTTGAAGTCACTAGCAAAAGGGTAAATGCACTAATAGCTCTTCTACAGAAAAAGCAAGTCATAATCATCACAACGGCTGCAGCGTTGCTTTACCGTGTTTCCTCTCCAAAACGACTAAAAGAACATTCGTTTACCCTTAGGTCTGGCTCTTTTCTTAATACAATCGAGATCGAACGCCTACTCGTTAAAAGTGGTTATTGCCAGCAAGACCCTGTTACAACACCAGGTGACTTCACACTTCGTGGAGGCATTCTCGATGTTTTTCCACCTACTGAGAACTTTCCGATTCGACTCGAATTTCTAGGAGACGAACTAGAAGATATCCTAGTTTTCAATCCACACACGCAGCGCACTTCCCAAGTATTAAAAGAAGTACTAATTCCCCCGGCGAATGAATGGGCAACAATGAACAGCAATGCACATCAAAACGACACAACCACGCTCGACAACAATAAATCAACCGATTTTCGTTTGGTCCAGCATGCTGATTTTCAATCAACATTTTTCGATTATTTAGACAATCCTCTGTTGAAGAAATGCATCGTCGCAGAGGAACCAACTCAAATCATCCGCGTCATAGAAATCGAGCGGGAAAAAATACTCGCCAGCTACATTGACAAAAACAGCAACAACTCTGGTACAGAACCTTCTAAGCTTCTTGTGGATCTAGACAACATAACTAAAATCCTAAAAACCAATGCAATTCAACTTGAAGAGCTAGGTGTCCTTGGTGAAGAAACACATCATGTCTCATCATCAATACTTCCTTCCTTTTCAGGTCAGACAACACGCTTAATTAAGGAAGTCCAACATCATCTTTCTCTTGGCAAACAAGTACACGTATTTGTATCAAACAAAGGCATTGCTGATCGCACAGTCAAGTTGTTAGCCGAAGTCGGTCTCACCGCTGGGTATTCAAACGAGCAGGTTGCTCGATCAGGACATGTTTTACTCGAGCAAGGAAAGCTCTCTCAAAGCTTTGTTATTCCTGAAATATCACTCGTAGCTATCAATATAAATGAAGTTTTTGAAAAGCAGACGAGGGACTCTCCTCGCAAAAGCTTAAGACTTAGAAGTTTTTTTTCTGATTTCAGAGACCTTTCAATTGGCGACTACGTCGTTCATGCTGAGCATGGTATTGGTGTGTTCCTAGGGCTCAAACAACTATCATCCGGAGATCCAGACGAGTTTGTAGTAATCCAGTATGCAGGTAGTGACAAACTGTACGTTCCTATTAATAATCTTGAAAACCTAGAAAAGTACAAAACCGCCGAAAGTTCGAAACCTAAGCTTGACAAACTTGGCACCACTGGGTGGGAAAAAACAAAAAAGCGTGTCAGTCAGTCAGTGCATGACATGGCAAAAGAACTCTTGAAATTCTACGCTGAAAGAAAAAAAGCTTCTGGTTACTCATTCGCTAAGGACAACGGTTGGATGCGAGAGTTTGAAGATCTTTTTGAGTTCGCAGAGACAAACGATCAACTAGAAGCTATTACCAGTATAAAGGAAGATATGGAAGCTCCTTCACCAATGGATCGACTTCTGTGTGGGGACGTAGGATACGGAAAGACAGAAGTCGCCATGAGAGCCAGTTTCAAGGCCGTAACTGATGGAAAGCAAGTTGCTGTTCTTGTACCAACAACCGTACTTGCCTCTCAGCATTTCGTTACATTTCGCAAACGTTTTGAACCATTTCCGATCAGAGTGGAAATGCTTTCTCGTTTTCGAACTCGGTCCGAACAAAGGGAAATAGTCAAAGACCTTGCTGTAGGAGGAGTCGATATCATAATAGGTACACATCGCCTTCTATCAAAAGATATATCTTTTCACTCGTTAGGCCTCTTAATTGTCGATGAAGAGCAACGCTTTGGCGTTACTCACAAGGAACGTTTAAAAAGGATAAGCCTCGGTGTAGATTGTCTAACGATGACTGCAACGCCTATACCTAGAACCCTGCACATGTCTCTATCCAGCTTACGGGATTTGTCACTAATCGAAACCCCTCCGAAAGGGCGGATGGCCATCCAAACTCACATCACCCCTCTCAACGCAAAAGTTTTGACTGAAGCCATACGCTATGAATTAGGA
>CAZFLB010000056.1:0-3521 GCA_964518945.1 uncultured Acidobacteriota bacterium
CATACGGAAGAGCAGGTAACCTTTATACAACTTCAAAACAATCATCAGAATTAATAATCAAAAACTACGGACTTCTCTTTGGAATTAAATTTACGATATTAAGGTATACCACTGCCTACGGTCCAAGAAATAGAGCTGTCGATGCAATCTCTATTTTTGTCCAGCGTGCTTTAAAAAATTTAGATTTAATTATTCATGGGAATGGGCAACAGAAACGTGATTATCTTTATGTCGAGGATTTAGCGAATGGATCTCTGCTTGCTCTTAAAAATAAAACTAAAAATAAGACTATTACTTTAGCGTCAAAAAATAATATAAAAATTATTGATTTAGCTAAAATAATTATCAAATTAACAAATTCAAAGTCAAAAATTATTTTTGATAAAAAAAATAAACGTATTGATGATTTTTCATCAAAATATAATTACAATAACTATGAAAAGACTCTATACAATTGGAAACCAAAGTATAGTATGGTTAAAGGATTGAACAAGTATATTAAAGAGAAATATAATTTATTAACTTAATGGAAGAGCAACACAAAATAACAAAAAAAGATAAACTCATATTAACTATAACTCTAGCTGCAATTTTTTTGGGTGTATTTGGTTTAGGACTAATTGGTTTAATAGTTAATTTATCAAGTTAAAAAAATTATTTGCACTTAATAATTCCGCTAATACCAAGTTGAATTCCGGGCACAAGACCTTTTTTTGGAAACGCAGTAGCTTCACCCACTTCAACAACTTTTATTTTTTGTTCTAATATATCAAAATTTTCATAAGGAAGGCAGGTTTCGTGTGCTTTATTAATAAAATCTTTTTTTAATTTATTTTCTGATTTCAATCTTCGTTTCGGTCTAGCTGCTGGAAAAAATTCTCCTTTAACTAAAATTTTATGTTGATTGATTTCTTCAGCCTTTGTTTCCTGTAGTTGTTTTTCTAATTTTTCTAACTTTTCTTTTTTTGCTTTAAGTCTCTCCCTTGCTAGCTCTTCATCAAACTCTTTTTTCTTTTTTTCCTCTATACTATCTTTTTTAGTTTTACGTTTAAACCAATCTGCTTTAACATTTTTACAATAGCTCTTTTGCTTGGGTCCATCAGGTGCCAATAATCCAATTTCAGAGTCTTTCAAATATTTTTGAATACTTACAAAATCGGTTTCAGCATCTAAATAGTATTGAAAAAAACGGTTTGAACCAGCATCACTTTGTATTATTTCGCTAACGATTTGATCATTTTTTACAAATTTAATTTTGTCCGTCTTTTCTAAAACAGAATCTTCTTCCTGTATATTTTTAAAAATTCTATTTATCGTTCTTTTTTCAAGATTAATTAAAAAGCTACCTTCAAAATTTTCTCCCATTTAGCATTTCTTAAAAAAATAATTTTCTGCAAATACTATATTGCAAAAGGACAAGCTTATAAAAAACATGATCAAAATTTTTTTCATTTTATAATAATTCTATAGCACATTTTTTTGTTAAACTTACAGTCACAATCTTATATTAACGATCTATAATATCCGATTAGATAGTTATATAAAAACTATTGTAGATTCATAGCAAACAAAGTATGAATATTTTTAATATAATTGCTAAAAAATGAATAAAAAATATATTCCAATTATTTTTACAATTGCAGCCATAATAATTGCTACATTTCTCTGGGATAGAATAATTTTACCTTATGATGCTCAAAATCAAATTCATGGTGAATATGCTATAAATAAATATAACCCCAAAAATGATACACTAAGATATATATTTTTTGTTTCATTTACCTTATTTGTTTTTCTTTTGTCTTATTTGATTACAAATAATGAAAAAACTCTTTCCTTAAAACAAGTTATATTTAGTAAAGAAGAAAAAATAACAAAACAAAAAAGTAGTTCGATTTATAGTATAGTATTTATTGTTTTTATTGTTTTTATATTTGCAGAGTTTTTAAGTGTAAATTTTAATAAATTCACAGCGAACCTGGATTTTTTTCATGAAGGTACATCTCTGACACCTTCAAATAATTTAAACCTCACGGGGGGTTACTGGTCTTCATCTTATGTTCATTCGGGTTTATTTGGTAATTTTGGACCACTATTTATATGGAAATTATTTAACCTACAAACAATTGGGTTAATTAGGTTATTTGAGCTTTTTTTGCTACTACTAAATAAAATTTTGTTAGTTGTTCTTGCAAGCAAAATTTCAAAAAATTTATTATTTAGCGAGAAAGTAAAAATATTATATTTTGTAATTCTTGCAATATTTTTAAATTCATTAGTTAGTTTTGATGTTCATTCTCAAATATCGGAATTTACAGCTAAAACATTTTTATTTCTTTTATTTTTTTTGATTTTTTTTAATTCATTATACAAACTAAACAAATTTTCTTTTACCTATTTCTTGTTAGGCACTTTTTCAACTATTTCAATGTTATGGTATATTGATATTGGTGCTTATATTAATGCACTTTTATTATTTATATTACTTTATTTTTTTATAAGAAGTGAATTTAGAAAACTGATATCTGTATTTTTGGGTATTTTTTTCTCTTGGTTAATATTTATTTTTATTGTTCCAGATTACGAAATAAAAGAATTTCTAAATAATACTTTATTAGTTTATTCAAGCTATGATTATATTATCGGACTAATTTATCCAACTCCATTTCTATCGGGAAACTCTAGAATGACTAGAGTTCTACTGCTAATCATTGCTGCAGGCATACTAGTAATAATAGTTAATTTTAATAAAAACACTAAGCTGACATACTATAATAAAACCTTGTTTCTTTTTCTTTTCTTAGCAAGCTTAATAATTTTTAATTCTGGAATGGTACGCTCAGACACACCTCATATTAAAGCAGCTTCTGGATTTACTTTATTTTTACTATATTCAATAGGGCTATATTTTTTATTTCTTTTAATATTTGGCAAAAATAGACAAAACATAATTTTTTTAAAGCTTCATAATTTTTTACAAAATTATACTAAATTATCTTTAGTATTTATTTTTACACTTTTTGTAGTATTAAAAAATGATGTAATTGTTTTTAAAAACATGTCATCTTCAATAAATGAAATTGTTAAATTAGCTAATTACAAAGATGAAAAATATTTATCACCTGATTATAATGAACTTGTTAAATATTATAAAAACTTAACTAATGAAAGTTCATGCGTACATATATTGACCAATGAAGTAGCATTGCCTTATCTTCTAAAAAAACCAACTTGTACACAATTTTACTTTATGTGGGATAGTGGACCGAATCAAAAAAAAATGATCAAACAGTTAGAAGAAAAAAAACCAAAAATTGTTTTATATAGTTCAGAAGTTGATACCTACAACGATGTTCCTGAACGTACACCTTTGGTGATAAAATATATAAATCAAAACTACACTTTTCATAGCAAATTTAAATTTTGGACTTTTTTAGAAATAAATTAGTAACATCAAAAAATTTCTAATATTTTTATTCTAATTAGCTAATATATATTTTTTTTTTCTTAATAGAAGATAG
>CAZFLB010000057.1:0-3532 GCA_964518945.1 uncultured Acidobacteriota bacterium
ATACGGAAATAGCGCTAACCAACTTTGGTGCCGATATCGCTATTGCAGGAAACACTGTCAAGTTATCCCCAGGAAAGCAGCTGTCCTCAGGACAATGGGAAGTTCCGGGAGACTTCTCATCGGCAGCGTTCTTCATAGCAGCAGCAGCTTGTATGCCAAGGTCAGACCTCTTAGTGAAAGCGGTCAACCTTAATCCAACACGCACAGGTCTACTCAATATACTGAAAAAAATGGGCGCAAACATCCAAGTGGAACCGAAAAATCATACAACAAACGGGGAACTATCCGGAGATATCCGAGTTCTTGGCAGTAAATTACGGGGGACCGATGTTTCCGAAACCTCTCTTGTTTCAATGATTGATGAAGTTCCTATTCTCGCCTTAGTCGCCACACAAGCAGAAGGTATAACAACTATTCAGGGTGCTTCCGAACTGCGCGTCAAAGAAAGTAACCGACTTGCATCCATTATCGATGGTCTGCGTGCACTCGGCGCTGAAGTCGATGAAATCGAAGATGGATTTACCGTACGTGGTGGCAAACAGCTGCGCCCGGCGAGTCTAAAAAGCCATGGTGACCATCGTATGATCATGACATGGACAATTGCTTCGCTACTCGTGGAAGGAGATTGTTCGGTTGATCATATAGACAACGTAAATATCTCTTATCCAGATTTTCACAAAACCTTACAAGACATTGTGAGTTAAGACATAGATGGCGCTATTTTTTCTTGTCGGCTTCATGGGTTCTGGCAAAACGACACTAGGCATGAATGTAGCGCGTCAACTATCTCTGCCCTTCTTCGACCTAGATGAGGGAATCGCAACTTCAGCTGGAATGACCATCACTGACATGTTTGAGTCTTTCGGAGAAGAAGGCTTTCGCCAATTGGAAAGTGAAGCGTTAGCTCAACTTATTAAAAAAGAGAAGCACGGCATCGTAGCAAGTGGTGGCGGCACCTACACGATAGCTTACAATCGCAAACTGATAAACAAGGCGGGCCTCTCCGTTTGGATCGACGTTCCTATCGAAATTCTGCTAGAACGAGTACAGCCAAAAGGACGTCCAATGTGGAAAAACGAGATGAAAGTTCGCCAGCTTGCAGATTACCGGGAAAAATATTATCGCTCAGCTGAACTGCACCTTAATTTAAAAGGAGAATCGATACAAAAAAGCTCCTCGAAGCTCTATCAATTGTTGTCCCCCTACGTTAATAATTAAGTCGCCTGTTCACTTTAGGACCTCTGAATCGAGTATTCATGCAAAAGGAATATTTCATCTTGAAATATTCCTACACGCCTAGATTGCTCACCTAATAAGACTGAATCATCTCAAGAGCAAGCTTCCAAATAGAATCTGAGGAGGCCAACCGATTTTCTGTTCTTACAAAACGTCCTCGCGGAGCCCACTGGTTAGGGTTTGTTGGTCCAAAAATAGCAAGGGTTGGAGTACCAACAGCTGCGGCAAGATGGCTTACGCCCGAATCGTTACCAACATATACCGCTGCTTTCGAAAGCACTCTAGCTAAATCGAACAAGTGAAGATCGCGCGCTACCATTGCTGGAAACTGGTCATATAGTAATTGAACCACTTCAGTATCAGCTTCACCCTGAATCCACAAGGGTTGTAATCCTTCTGCGTGAACAAGACGTGCGAGAGAGAGAAACCGTTCAGCAGGCCAATTTTTCTTAGGATTTCCACTAGATGGGTGCAATGCAACGAAACCCCCTTCCGTAAGATCGGATAGCGAAGGATGAACCGGCAGTATGTCAGTTTCCTCAAATTGAATGAAGGGAACTACCGCATCATCAGACACCCCTAGTTGTAAAAGAGTTTGCATAAAATGATCAGCCGCGTGAACGTCAGGTGGTGGGAATGGTTCTGATGAAATCAATTCCACGTCAAGTTTCGCTAGTTTTTCAGAAAGCAGTTCTAAGCAGGACCAAGAAACGACAAGGTCGAAACGTCCAAGAAATTCCAGAAGCTCGCTATCATCAATATTTTGGTCAAATAAAGCATGAAATGGACGCCTGTCGATCGAGTGAACAACAGAGGCTAACTTGCTACCATGGGCAAGATTCGCACCCGGAAGACGGCCCAAAAGCTCAACGCCTCTAACACGAGATCTTAAAGCAGCTATCGCAGGCAAAGTTAAAATCATGTCACCTAACGCTGCACTACGAATCACAAGCACGAGCTTTTCGGACAATTCCTTTGATGATAGTATGTGCTCACCTTTACTCATTGCATTCCAACGAAGACAAGTCTGCTGTCATTACTGTCAAAAACGTGATGTTGCCTAATACAATTATCCTCCTTCTGCTATTTACAACATTTTCTTTTTCGCAGAACAACACATTGTCAGATAAGGCACAATCTTTGGAGCCTGTAAAAAAGCTGTACCTAGATGGTGACTACCGCGGAGTCTTAGCTCACTTAACAGACAGACCCGTGCTTAGTCATCGTGCAGACACCCTATATCTCAAAGGCTATAGCCATCTGATGCTACAAGAGTACAGCAAAGCCGTTGAAGCTTTCGGTCAAACGTTTACTTCCGATCCTCGTTTTGATCCCCGGACCATCTATCAAGATCCAAAAAACTAAGCTAGCGCCTTGCAACCAGTTCATATTGTCCAGCATAAAGTTTGCGATCACTGCGTACATCAACCTTACGATTTATCATAGATTTGAGTTCTTCAATTACCTGTGATTCCTGGCCTTTTAGAGTCTGCTCAACCTCTGGATGTACGGTGACAATAAGTCCTTTCGCATATTCGGTTGGGTTTTTACGAACTTGGTCAACAATCTCGTAGGCTACAGTCGTCGGAGACTTAATCCAAGAACTCCCTTGGCAGGACGGACATTGTCTACCTAAAACTCGCTCTAATGATTTTTTTACTCGTTTACGGGTAAGCACCACCAAGCCAAACTCACTGATTTGAATACTTTTGGTCGGAGAACGGTCTCTTTTTCGTGCCTGCTCAAGCGCATTGAAAACCTTATTTTGATTTCTACGCTCTTCCATATCGATAAAGTCTATGACGATTATTCCACCGAGATCTCGTAAGCGAACCTGATGAGCAATCTCCTCAACAGCTTCAAGATTGATACGCGTTATCGTATCTTCAAGTCTTTTATCGCCTGTATAGCGCCCTGTATTAACATCAATAGCCACTAAAGCCTCGGTTTGGTTAATAACTATGTAGCCACCAGATTTCAACCACACTTTGGTTCGAAGAGCTTTGTCAATTTCCGACTGAACCGAATATTCTTCAAAAATCGGATAATTCTTAGAATAATATTTGACGCGATTCAGTATTTGCGGCTGGATTTGACGAACATAATTCATCACTCGCTCAAACATGTCTTCCGAATTTATACGAATCGCAGAAAAATCGGGCGAGAGAACATCACGAATGTACCTGAAAACCATCCCCAAATCTCGATGAACCAGAGCAGGGGCCTTTACTTGTTCCGCTCTCTCTAAGATCTCTTTCCACTTTTGCTCCAGGTATTTCAAATCAGCAATGATTGC
>CAZFLB010000058.1:0-3146 GCA_964518945.1 uncultured Acidobacteriota bacterium
CGGATGGCATATGGTGCACCCGACGCGCCCGTTACCCCGATTGCATACGTACTCATGACAAAACCAAGACGTCTGAGACAACAAATCCAAAGAAGATCACACTAATAAACCCATTCATATTAAAGAAAGCTTTGTCTGCGCGGGAAATGTCTTTGGGTGACACCATACTGTGCTCCGCAACAAGCAGCACAAAGAATGTCGCCGCCCCAACGTAGTATAAGAAACTTGAGCCTAAGGCGATGCCCCCTGCGATCACAAACGCAACGGTGAGGAGATGCAGGCACTTTGCTACTTGTAAGGCCTTGGCGACACCAAAGCGTTCCGGGATAGAGCGCACCCCGTTAGCACGGTCGAAGTCAAGATCTTGCAAAGCGTAGATCACGTCAAAGCCAGCGCCCCACATCCCAGCCCCAAGCCCAAGCAGAATCGGACCCAGCGTCAGCTCGTTGGTGACCGCAAGCGACGTCGCAGGTGGCACGATCAAGTAAACGCTAGTCAGCCCAAAATGACACAACCAGGTGAAACGTTTGAGATACGGATAAAAGATTAATGGCACTAGCGCGATCGGCCACAGAGTTTGGGCCCAGCTACTAAGGTTGTATACGGCTAGAAGAAAGAGCCCAAGTGCCAACAACATGAAAACGAGCATCTCGGTGCGTTTGAGAGATCCAATCGGGATCGCTCTGTTCGCAGTCCTGGGGTTTTGTCTATCGATCCCTGCGTCTATGAGTCGATTGGCAGCCATGGCAAGCGTTCGAGCACCGAACATGGCGAGCGTGATCCACCCGAAAGACGCTGCAGCAGGCCACCCTCCCTCAACGATAAACCTCGTAAGGTAGGCGAAAGGAAGGGCGAATAGGCTGTGTTCGATCTTAATCGACTCAGCGAAGACTACCGACTTTCGCAACCCCCTCCCAAAGGAGTTGCGTCCCCGTTTGCATACAGTATCGATTCTCATGAATAGGGGCCGGTTTCCGGTCCATAGTCTAGGTACCCCCCTTGTCAGGAGTCAACGCCGCCCCCTTTTGACAAACTTGTCGGGCACCTGCCGGGGCTATAATCTGCGACACAATTGAGGGCCAGGCGATATCCCATGGCAATTGATCTGCATGAGACCGTGGACATCGTTTCAGCAATGGCCGACCAATACGTTGACAACGAGATCTCTCGTTAGCGTCTCATAGCAGATCCCCAAGGGATGCGCGTCTTAAGTCTCCTCGCGCAAAGCCTTGCGAAATTCCGAGGCGCTCAGCCTCTGGGAAATGCAGGCTTGGGATCATTGGACCGAACTACAGAAAAGCATCGCTTCCGACCATTAACTCTAATCTTGGATACATGCTATACAAGCGCCACGCAAAGATTTTTTCGACAAGCTGCTGACTCCAGTCTGACGGAAGCCACTTCGGGTTGATTAGACTAACCTTACGCCGCTGACTATACTTAGATCAGGTTCAAAACTTAGTGGTAAGTACAGCTTACGTTTTTCGGCAAATTGCCAGGTGGAAAACATGCGGCGTTTCCTTCAACCCAGCGCTCGCCCCTTAAGAACTAGAACTCTGTCCTTCTTCGCTGCCCTGGCGTGCTGCACGTTGGTGGCAGCCGCCTGCTCAACCGTGAACGAGGCTGACATCCAGGGAACCGTCGATGCGAAGATCGCCGTCGCTTCTCGCGCCGCGATTGGGGCCCTGCCCCCAGCGCCCCCCGCGGCGCCCCCCATCCCGTTCCCCACACCATTACCAACGGCGACAGCTATCCAGTTGCCCGCAACCCCAACAGCGGTCAATTTTCCTCCGACAGCAACCCCGATGACCTTACCGCCGACCCCGACACCCATGGACCTCACAGGACTCGGCGGTGTACCGGGACCGAAGGGGGATCCCGGGCCCACCGGACAAGCCGGTGCTGACGGAGCAACTGGCGCTACTGGGCCCGCCGGGCCCGCCGGCTCAAGCGCACCCTTGATAAAAATCCATCACAACGGCGGGGAAATTGCGGCATGCCGCCTCGACCCCGGATTTACGAAACTCAATGTCTGGGAAGGCGTGGGTTGCCTGAACGTGACCGTAGCAAAATCCGCGACCCTCGTCGCTGTCGTACAAGGGCTTCTGATTCCCAATGCCGCAGTGAGCAATATCGACATTGGAGTAGCCACGACGAATGCTGAACCCAGTGAGTTCCGCAACTTCGGGCATCCGATGACAACCGAGGTTTTGGACCTTAATCAGCAGCACCCATACATAGCCAATGAGGCGAACCCCTTTACCATCACCCGTAGCCTCTCCGTGACGGCCGGCGACCACACAATCTTCCTGCTCGCGTCGAGCAGCAACGATGGTGCCCGTCTCCGTAACGTTTCAGTCGTCGTCTTCGAAGTCGAGACGGCCTCTTAACGACCCTTCCTCAACTATTCTTGACACCCTTTCCAAGCGACGCCTAGACTCGTCACAGCGGAGGCGGGTATGACATCGCTCAACGCCGATCAGCACACTTTCTCGGATTACAGCTCCCTGATTGAGGCATACCATGAACGCGGCTGGACAGATGGCCTGCCGGTGGTGCCGCCTACGGAAGCAAATGTCCGGTCCTTCCTGGACCACGCCGGGCTCGCACCAGACGACATCCTGGGGGGCGTTCCGACTCGAGAGGTGACATGCACAGCAGAACACGCGGCCATCAATGCGGTGATGGCCGGCTGCAAGCCCGAGTACTTCCCAGTCGTCGTTGCTGCGGTCCGCGCTCACTTAGAGGAGAAGGGGAATTGCCACTCAACCACAGGCACGCTCTCGGGGGCCTCACAATGCTTGATAATAAACGGCCCTATTCGCCAAGAATTAGACGTCGCAAGTAGGGCCGGATGCTTTGGCCCAGGATTTCGCGCTAATGCCACAATCGGCCGCGCTCTCCGCCTGATAATACGCAACGTTTGCCGAGCGATCCCCGGCTTTTTAGATAGGGCCAGCTTTTCCACGCCAGCACGCTACTCCTTCTGTTTTGGCGAAGACGAAGAGGAGAGCCCTTGGACGCCCCTTCATGTCGAGAGAGGTTTCCCAGCCGAGACCAGCACCGCTACCGTGCACGCCGTCATGACAATGGTGGCTGCTAGTGCCTCCAGAAGCCGCAAACCGGAAGGCGTGATGGAGAGCATT
>CAZFLB010000059.1:0-5905 GCA_964518945.1 uncultured Acidobacteriota bacterium
ATACAACTGTTATTTGACTTATTGTGTCATCTTATTCGGTAGGACAATTGATTGCAGCACCAGTCTGGGGTAGTCTTTCCGATAGCTTTGGGCGTCGACCAGTGCTGATGGTAAGTCTTGCCGGTTCTGCTTTAGCCTTTACAATTTTTGCTTTCGCTGACTCTATTGCTCTTCTTTTTCTGTCTCGTATCGTACAGGGCGCAGCTGGAGGGACTACGGGGGTGATGCAAGCATATGTTGGAGACTCTGTACTTCCTGGAGAACGTGCCAAGGCTTTAGGCTGGCTCTCTGCTGCGACAAACACAGGTGTGATGATTGGACCCGCTGTTGGTTCCGCCGTGTGGATCTTCGGTTCGCACGTGCCAGGTCTGTTGGCAGCTAGTCTTTGTATTGTCAATCTCGGTTTTGCGTGGCGACTATTACCTGAATCAAAACAGTTGGGCGTCGCCCCAAGAGAAAAGCAGTCAATTGGAAGCATGTTTTGGTTTACGCTCAGGCACCCCGCACGTGACACATCTGAATTGATTTGGATATACACGATCGCAATGACGGCATTTAGTTCGATGACTGCGATGCTTTCGGTGTTTTTGATGTCTCGATTTAGCCTAAACGAATCCAATATTGGTTATATTTTTCCATGGATGGCAGCTGTTTCCATTGTTATGCGGGCAGGAGTTCTTGGTCGTCTTGTCACGTTGTTCGGTGAAGTAAAATTGATGCGCACAGGAGCATTGTTAATGTCTATGGGGCTGTTAGCGTTTCCACTGCCAAAGGACTTGTGGTTGTTTATCGTAATTATGATGTTGCTTCCTATTGGTACGGCGCTCTTGTTCCCCGCGACAAGTGCTCTTCTCAGTCAAAAGTGTGACCCAAAACAGCTTGGCCAGGTTATGGGTGTTCAACAAGCCTTTGGCGGTTTTGCGCGTATCGTTGGTCCGATTTGGGCAGGAGCGTTTTTTACTGGTTTGGGACCAGATTTCACGTTTCAGGTCGCTGGAGTTGTAGTTCTTTTCGTGACTTTCCTGACTATGAGAATCAGATCTGAGATAACTTGAAATACGATTGTTGAATATTTAGAACTTTGGCATTGCATGACATAAAATCATGTAACTTAGGAAATAAGAGGGTTTTCCAAATTGAAGATTGCTGTATGTGAAGTCTCACCTTGCTTAGAAGTCGGCTCACGTGAATGGCGTAGCATCTGTCGTCTCGTTTCAAGTGAACAGCCAGAGCTTTTCGTGTTAAATGAGTTGCCGTTTGGGGCTTGGATTGCGTCAGCAGAAGAATTTGAAAAAAAGATGTGGACGGAGAGCTGTGACAAGCATCAACAAGGAATTGCGTCGCTCTCCGAGCTTGGAAGTCAGACAGTTGTGGGATCTCGTCCCCGTGAATTTAACGGAAAACGCTTAAACGCAGCATTTGCGTGGAGCGAAGTTGATGGTCTGAGAGATATTCACACGAAACAATATTTTCCGAATGAAGAAGGCTACTACGAGGCGCGTTGGTTTGAGGCTGGTGAGCATTGCTTTGAAATCGTAAACGTATCTGGATGTGAAGTCGGTGTTTTGTTGTGCACGGATGTTATGTTTAATGAACACGCCCGCCGTTACGGAAGAGAAGGGGCACAAGTGATTATTGTTCCACGTGCTGTTGGAGTTGAGTCACTCGATCGTTGGCTAGTTGCGATGAAAATGGCTGCTATGGTGTCAGGTTGCTTTGTACTGACTTCTAACCGAGTTGGTTTGGGTGATAGAGGTCAAATGTTCGGGGGGAAAGGTTGGGTGATAAGTCCGGAAGGAAGATTGTTAGCAGAAACATCTGAGTCACGACCTGTTATTTTTTATGATCTCGATCTCCAATTGGTTGTTGCAGCGCAGGCAGATTACCCGTGCTACGTGTCAGAGTGATTGCTGTCGTCTCTATTACTATACTTTTTTTGTGAGGCATTAAAATCGAGGTGGGATGAAGCTCCAAACTTGTTGTATTAGAATTGATACACTTTCATCATGTTTGTTGCACCGGGTAATGTAGTATGGCCGCATACAGTTACGACGAGGTCGTCCTGTTTTACAAGCCCTTTAGTCCTTAAGAAACCTAACGCGGCTTCTAACATAACGTCAGTTGTATCAAAATGCTGACCTCGCATAGGCGTTACGCCCCACCGCATAGCGAGCCTTCGATACACCTGTTCAGACGGTGTGAAGCCTATAATGTGACTGTTTGGTCTGGAGTGACTGACAAGCCGTACTGTTGAACCAGACTCTGTGAACGCTACGATATAACGTGCTCCGAGTTCTTCTGCGGCGCGACGGGCTGCTAGTGCTACAGCACGGGCCACGTCTGAACCGTGAACGTTTTCAAAGTCTGGGACTTGGCGCGTTAGTTTAGAACTCGTCATATATTTTTCAGTCTGCTCCGCGATGCGCGCCATTGTATTCACTGCTTCTACAGGATGCGCACTACTTGCTGTTTCAGCTGACAACATGAGAGCATCAGTTCCGTCCAATATTGCATTGGCTACATCGGAGGCTTCTGCTCTTGTTGGAAGAGGATTCTCTACCATAGATTCCAACATTTGAGTTGCGGTAATGACAGGACAGCCTCTTCGATTGGCCTCATGGATCACTTCTTTTTGTATGGCTGGTACCATCTCAGGAGCTAGCTCAACCCCAAGATCACCACGTGCTACCATGACACCGTCGGATACAGATAAGATTGCAGATAAATTGTCGACAGCCTGTGGGCGCTCGATTTTGGCAATAATGTGGATGTCTGGTCGTCCTAGAGATTCGAGCTCCTTGCGTAATGTCTCAATATCGCTCTCGTGTTGCACGAAAGACATTGCAATAAAGTCAATATCTAGATCAATTCCTGTCTTAATGTCGTGGCGGTCTTTTTCTGTAAGGCTAGGTGATGACACAACTATGTTTGGAAGGTTAATTCCTTTGTTAGACCTCAACAAACCACCAGTTACGACCTCTGTGATAACCTCATCCTCGTTGGTGGATGTTACAGAGAGCTCAATACGACCATCGTCGATAACTATTCGATCCCCAGCCTTAACATCCTTTGGGAGTTGCTTATAAGTCGTTCCAACGTTTTCTGCATCCCCTGGAATGTCTTTGATAGTTATTGTAAATCGGTTACCTGCTATTAGAGGAACCCCGCCTTTTTCGATGACTTTACCAGTACGAATTTTTGGTCCGGCTAGATCTTGGAGGCAAGCAACCGACCGGTCCTTTTCATTGGCTATCCGACGGACGGTATGTAACATGTGAGAGTGTTCTGAAGTAGTTCCGTGAGAGAAATTGAGCCTAGCCACATCCATGCCGGCTTCTATTAATTGCTCGATGACAATTGAGTTTGATGTTGATGGTCCGAGTGTCGCGACTATTTTTGTTTTACGCATACTTAGTTGGCAGGAGCTTTTGTGGCTAAGGGAATATTTTTAGGACAATTTGATAGTCGGCACAGAAGAATAGTGGTTATTATCTTCCAGCCAGCGAAAATGGTTCCATGAATGGTGCCCGTAATTTTTGACTGTCCTATACGGGGATGATAGCTAACTGGTATTTCGCAACTATGAATACGGCACCTTGCGGCCTTGGCTTGCATCTCCGCTGTCCAGCCATAATTGCGGTCTTGCATATTTAAAGCAAGTAGAGTTTTGTAGCGGATAGCTCGAAAGGGACCCAAATCTGTATATTGGTAACCGTACAACAACCGGATCATCAGAGTAGCGAGCCAGTTGCCAAAGCGAGCATGTAAAGGTAAAGCTCCTGGTTCTCGCTTGCTGTTGGTGCGGGTACCTACTACAAAGTCAACCGTTCCATTTGAGATGGGTTGTAGAACGAGATCTATTTCTGATGGCCGGTCGCTGTAGTCACCATCAAGAAAGACAACGATATCAGGAGGATTACCAGCTAATGCACTGATCCCGGTAAGACATGCCTGTCCGTATCCTTTACGAGGTTCGTGTAAGACTGTAGCACCTGCTTGCCTTGCAATGTGTGCAGTACTGTCAGTACTTCCGTTGTCGACAACAAATACTTCGTCTATTAGGTTTGATGGAATGTCAGCTAACACTTTGGGCAGAGATTTCTCTTCATCTAAAGCGGGAATGATTACAACGACGCGCATTATTAGAATCAGTATACCGAAAAATGGTGGTACGCTATGGATCATATTTTGAGACAGACAATGAAACTGTATCTGTTGTTGTTGAATGGAGCATTGACTCTTTGTTTGACTGTCATTATTTCTGATGCCCAACCGCAAACAGAGACTTTCGATGTTCTAATTAAAAATGGGCGTGTGCTGGATGGCAATGGCAACCCTTGGTTTTATGCTGATATCGGTATTAGACAGGACCGCATTGTTGCGATGGGGTATCTTGATGATGCAACCGGTAGTGTCGTACTAGATGCTTCAGGCCTTTATGTGGCACCAGGATTTATTGATGTCCATTCCCATGCGGCGACCGGCCTAGGTCGGAATGAACTGAAGGGTGCTGAACCTATTCTTGCACAGGGCGTTACAACGGTTATTGTCAATCCGGATGGCGGAGGAGCCTGGCCTCTGTCAGAACAGCGCCTAAGCTATGAAAATCAAGGCGTTGGAGTCAACGTTGCTTTGATGGTAGGGCATGGCACTGTCCGTAGACAGGTTATGGGAATGGAGGATCGCCGACCAACAGAACAAGAGCTTTCACAGATGAAGCTGATGATACGGGACGGACTCGCTGCAGGCGCCTTTGGGTTATCGAGTGGCCTTTATTACGCTCCAGGAAGCTATGCACACATTGAAGAGATTGTAGCTCTTGCCAAGGAGGTGCATCCTCGGGGTGTTTATGCGAGTCATGTTCGGGACGAGGGAGATTACAGTATTGGTCTTGTTGCAGCAGTAGAGGAGGTAATTCAGGTAGCAGAGAGGGCTAAAATTTCCGGGATTGTTACCCATATGAAGGCTCTCGGACCTAACAATTGGGGTAAGTCGGTTGCGGCAACAGTCCGGATTGAGCGGGCGCGAGCAAGAGGGGTTTCAGTTTGGGTTGACCAGTACCCCTATGCAGCGTCTGGCACAAGCATAACTGGCGCTTTAGTACCCAGATGGGCACAGTCGGGAGAGACAATGCCAGGCGAGCTTTCTCCTCTACAACGGAGGTTGGAAAATGGAAGAGAGCTCGATCTAATACGAAAAGCAATGTTGGCTAATATTAAACGTCGAGGGGGTGCGCAAACACTTCAAGTGGCAAGTTATATAGCGGATCGTTCTTTGGAAGGGCGTACTTTATATGATATCGCAGAGGAAAAAGACGTGGCCCCCGTAGATCTAGCGCTTTCTCTTTTGAAGACGGGTGGTGCAAGCCTTGTTTCTTTCAATATGTCCGAGGAGGATGTCGCTCACATTATGCGAAAAGATTACACCATGACGTGTTCAGATGGTGGGCTTGTGGCTATCGGAGAAGGAAAACCCCACCCTAGGTACTACGGTACTTTTCCGCGTAAGATAGATCGTTATGTAAAGAATCTTCGCACTGTCAGCCTGCCGCATGCTGTCCGCTCAATGACGAGCTTGCCAGCAGCTGTATTTGGGTTGACTGATCGTGGTCAGTTAAGAACAGGTGCGTTGGCAGATATTGTAGTTATTGATTTAGATAAAATAAAGGATCGTGCTACTTATAAAGACCCACATCGATTTTCGGAAGGAGTTGTTAATGTCCTGGTGAACGGACAACTTACAGAAAAAGGTGTGCTTGCTGGGCGAGTTTTGCGTCCCAATAGATGACATATAAAATATTGAGTTGTAATGTTAAATACAAAGTTACCCGGGGTTTTAGACAATATTTTAAGAGCGATTGGTAATACGCCACTCGTAAAATTGAACAAAATTACTCGCGATATCG
>CAZFLB010000060.1:0-7233 GCA_964518945.1 uncultured Acidobacteriota bacterium
CAGACTTAGCACCCGCTGAATCCACCGGGGCGATCCCAAGAATTAACTCGATGGCCAACCTAGCAGGCCTCCCGGGCATCTCCATTCCGTGTGGTTTCGATGACGATGGACTCCCCCTTGCGATTCATATTGTAGGGTCAGCTTGGGATGAGCAGAAAACTCTCGATGTCGCAATGGCTTATCAACAAGAAACCGACTGGCATAGGAGAGAACCACCATTCCCATTTCGTGACTGACAAGACCTACTCTTTCGAAAAAAATATTCGCAACTCTTCCAAAATCAGAGTGTAGCTTTAGACATTTTTGTCAAAACTCAAGTACAAACATTTTCCTTCAGTCCTACGTCCTATCTAATGACCCTCCAACCAAAAAGAATCGAAAAAGAGCACTAGAAAAGGTCATTCAATATTATAGCAAGGCGATATCCTGCTAACGCAGTTTGTCGCTGAGACACTTCTACAACAGTATGTTGGTACTGATAAGGTGGCACCTTATCGCGCTCTAAATACTCAGGATATGCATATTCTCTAGCAAGAATAGCTCCATTCATCGACCATCTTGAAAAATAAAGATCTCTGAGGTCTGGCTCAAGTGAGTTTCGTGGATACTTCTTGACGACAGCTTCAGCAATACGGCTAGCCCAAAGATAATCATCCTCTTTAGATTTTTTTTTCCAAAACCTAGAAAAAATAGTATCCCAAAAACTATGTAGATTCGAAACACCAACGCCAGCTAAACGAAAGTCGTTGCCACCTCTATCTCCATTGGGCTCTCTATTGGTAATCCGTCCACTTGAATGAAGAGGCTGATGGATGTCCCCAATCAGATGTAAGGTCCAAGCCAGATCAATTGGATCACCCTTCGGGTCAAGTGTATTAAGGCGATTGACTAACTCTCCATTGTGACTCTTCTCAAAACCTAATGTTTGTTTTCTCCACAAAAGGTTCACATAATGCCAAGTTGGCTTGTCATATCTTGCTTTTCGTTTTGGAAAAACATCGTTGCGCACCATGTCAGCCCAATTGCAAGAACGTAAGAAAAGTTCACGTGATGTGACACCATTTAAAATTATCCCTGCATCATCTGGAATTTGTTTTAAATGCTTAACAACCAATTCTCTAGATTTGCTACTCATGTGTTCCCAAGCAACGATTCCAACAACCATATGCCCAATGCGATCCCATGCGTATGTAGAATGAGCAAAAACCAGTACAACACAAATACACTTAAAGCGCATATTTTCAATCCTAGCACGGTGATACAAATTAGAATCAAGGGCCAAGATTAGTAGTACTAAAAGAAAATACCTTCACCTGTGCTAGCTTAATTTTCAAATGACAAATCAGATCGCGATCATCGGAGGGGGAATCAACGGCCTCGTAGCTGCCAATTACCTAGCTCGAGGAGGAGCACGCGTAACTATTTATGAGTTACGAGACAAGATTGGTGGCGCTTGTGTTTCAGAAACCGTTGACATCAAAGGAACCAAATACGATATACCCTTGGGCGCCACTGTTCTCGGATTCATGCAAGATTTCGTTTTCGAAGAAACAGGACTTTCAGCATGTCTTGAAACATCGGCGCCAAACCACCCTAAGATTGTTTATTACCCTAACCAAGATGACCCCATTAACATCTACCGTAACCCTGAAGCTCTTCAACAAGAACTTAGCTCCAAATGCAAAGAACGGGGTGACATTTGTCAATTCCGCCAAGACGAGAGCCGTGTTGTGTCATATCTTCAAGACGGTTACAGGAAAGCGTTGACTCCTTCACTAAGCCATGCTCGTTCTATCTTAGGGCCAGAGTTAACTAAGAGATTTATTGAAGGAAGCGCTAGGGATCTCCTAAATCACTACTTCACGGCAGAAAAAACTAAAACGTATGTAGGTATGACCGTAATAGAAAGCGGTCCTGTATCCCTCGATTCACCGTTTTCTGCATTCAACATCCCTTTACTAGACTCCGGTTCAGTGTTCGATGGTTATTGGGGTTTTGTTAAGGGTGGCATTTGGAGGGTCACAGAAGAATTAAAAAGAATTAACGAAGAAATGGGTATTCGCATTAATACTTCCACGTGCATAGACTCCACCGAACAATTGGACGAAGACATCATTATTTTAGCTACAGATCCAATAACAGCAGCACGCATCACTGGCACAAAACTTTCGAGAAAAAATTACTTAGGAACAAGTGGCAAGCTGACCCTTCTATTTCGAAAACGAGTAGAGTGGAAGCACAAGCCTGAACTTGAAACAGCATTTCGATTCATTTTTCTAAACAGTTCTGTCGCCGAGATGGAAAGATCCGCACAACAGGTTGTTATCAAAAAATCGGACTACGAACCCGGCTACATCCAACTCTATCCAGACGGAGCAGCCATGAGACAATTCGGACTTCTAGAACCGTTCGAACGTGTAATCGCGTTTGTCAAAAATTTAAGTCCTAGAAACACAGGAAAAGAGCTAGAACAAGTACACCAATATCTAAAGAATACTGTACTAGGTCAAATTGCAAATCCACAAGACTTAGTTAGCACTTTTTTCATGACTCCACGAGATCTAAAAGAACGCTTTCTATTCCCAGAAGGAAACATAGACCACACGATGTTAACAGCTGGGCAAAACTTTTGTCATCGACATTTCTCATCGGATCCTGTAAATAATTTTTATCAATTTGGTAGTCAAGAAAATATTTACTATTGCGGTGCCGGAGCATACCCTTGTGGCTCGATTGCTGGTACAAATGGTTATATGTGTGCCCAGCAGATACTACGAAAACTTTGAATCCAGCAATAAGAAACTAAAAAGTATCTAAAAGCTACAACAACAAATACCGTATCATTCAGAGCAGCTAACGGAAGTGGGCTGACTCCCACCACAAAGGATACTGTCAGTTCGCCCACTCACTATTAAGGCACAAGCATTGTCTCTTGCAGTCAAAATAGCATCTTCTTGGGTCGGCCCACGCGCACTGCGGCAAGACTCCCGGCCTTTATATGTAATACAAACCTCACAACTTACCTTTCCAGTACTCATCGAAGACACGATGATGTAGCCTACGACAGCAACTAGTGCTAAGCTCACAATCACGTTTTTCTTGTTAAACATACGACAGCTTCCCAGCTATGACCTTTCCAATCAAATCCAACCATGACCCATGATTGGCACAAGAAAACAATAAAAAAGCTGTTCTAAAACGAAGGAGTTCTAATGACTCGCCAGACAATCATTTGTCAAGGTATAAGTACTGACAACAGATATGAATCAAAACATACCGTTGATTATCTAACAAGTCTTTCCTCCTCAATATTCATTCCGTAATCTAATCTTCTCCGCACTCGAAACTATAGAAGGAAGCCCAATGGAAAGCGAACACAAAAAAAAGGTGATTATCTTCATAGCAACACCTCTCGAATTAGAGGAGGTAAAACGTATTCGAGCAGTTAATCCAAAAAGGATTGAAGTGATCTATGACCCGGATTTACTCCCTCCTACTCGCTACATTGCTGACCACAATGGAGTCAAAAATTTCGTGCTCGATCCCAGCAAAGAAAAAAGATGGAAGAACAATATTGCACGTGCTGAAATTCTATGGGATTTTCCTCCGGTTACGTCAGACGGTGTCGAGGGTATTACTTTTGCCAAGAATCTCAAATGGATCCAAGCTACCAGTTCTGGAATTGGCCAACGAGTTAAATATTTGGGACTAGAAAATTCCGACATCTTAATTACAACGGCTCGTGGCGTGCATGCTGGACCTCTAACAGAGTTTGTTTTTCTATGTTTGCTCAGCTATGTTCGAAGGCTTTCTCATTTACAAGCGGAACAGAAAAAGCACAGATGGGAGCGATTTTGTGGTTATGACCTTGAAGGAAAAACACTTTCTATCATTGGGATAGGCGCAGTAGGACGTAAAATCGCATCTGTAGGTCGGGCGTTCGGTATGCAGGTGGTAGCACTGTCACGCAAACAAAATCTCCAAAGTGCTAAGGAACTGGGAGTCGATTTTGTATACCCCGAAGAAAAATTACACCAAATGCTATCTGCAACAGATGCTCTTGTGCTGAGCGTACCTCACACCATAACAACAAAAAATCTCATCGACGCGCAGGCGTTCGACGCGTTAAAGCCGGGAGCACTCTTCGTAAATATTGCCCGTGGACAGGTTGTAGACGAAAATGCTTTGATCCAGGCCCTCCAATCTAGACGGATCGCTTTCGCCGGTTTGGATGTATTTACTGTTGAACCACTTCCACAAGACTCACCGCTATGGGATATGCCAAATGTCCTAATCAGTCCGCATTCTTCCAGCACTTCCACCAGTGAAAACCGAAACATTTCTGACATCTTTTGCCATAATCTTCGCTGCTATCTAGATGGCAAACACGAAGAAATGCGAAATTTATTTGACAAAACTCGTATGTATTAGACAAACAAAAACTTTTTTAAAGCAAGATATTCACAACTGTTTCCAAAAACTGCTTTCTCTCAAAATCAATCCTTAAATTGCATAGTTTTTCCAATAGATTCTATTATCGAATCGAAATCGGTACTCTACTGTCCTCGGGAAGCAGACTTATAAATGGGTATGCCTGCCTTCTCTTTTCGAAATCTTGACGAGCTTTCTCGACTATATCTGGTTTCAAATAAACATCGACCGCTGAAGCAGCCATCACCTTTGCCGCAACTAAAAGTCCCTTTTCCCCAATAGAAGTTCCAGTGCACGCAACAATCTGCCACGAGTGTCCAGGCGAGCCAAATGCATAAGAAGCAACATTCAATCGTCCTACAGGAACACGCCAGGAAACATCACCAATGTCAGTAGAAGCAAGACCTTGAGTAGGACTCTCAGGCAAGTGTTCCACGGTCTCAGAAAGTGCAATCTCTTGGACCATTCCTGCACTGTTCTGCACAGCACGCGCAAAACTCTTCTCTTCATCCGTAAACTGGGGTGCTCCAATTCTCTGCAGGTTTTGATCTAACAACTCAGACAGCGGCCTATTTGGAAGCACTTCGTGATTGTCCGTTATAACCTCAACATTCCAGGTTGTGTCAGTCATCAATGAAGCTCCTTCAGCAATAAGTTTGAGGCGTTCGAAATAGCTTTCCACGTCATAATGTTTGTTAGCCCTAAGGTAGTACCAAACTTCAGCGAAAGGTGGGACCACATTGGGCTGACCTCCTCCTTGCGTAATGACATAGTGGATTCTGGTGTCTTCCTTGACATGCTCACGGAGATAATTCACACCAATATTCATCAGTTCAACAGCATCTAGTGCACTTCTCCCTTGATGGGGAGAAACTGAAGCATGAGACGGAAGTCCTTGGAAGCGAAACTTCATGCTTGTAAGTGCTTTCGAATAGGCAAAGCTGACCCTGGTTTTGTCACTGGTATGCCAAGAGAAAATCACATCCACATCATTGAATAGACCCTCACGAAGCATATAAGTCTTACCAATATTAGTTTCTTCAGCAGGTGTTCCGTACAACCGGATCGTCCCTTCACCCCCTTTTTCAAGATACATCTTTGCCGCAATAGCAGCTCCAGTCGAAGCAGTCGCAAAAACACTATGACCGCATCCATGGCCGGACTTCACATCTTGCCTAGCAATTCTCTCCGTTGTAGCCTGTTGTGAAAGACCTGGAAGGGCATCATACTCAGCCAGAATACCTATCACGGGTTTCCCTGACCCAAAACTCGCGACAAAAGCAGTCGGCATCCCAGCGACACCAGATTCTATTGTAAAACCGTTTACACTCAGAACGTTCTGAAGCGCCTCAGCCGAACGTTGCTCTTCGAGACCAATCTCGGAGAACGACCAAATATCATGATTGAGTTCGTTGAGAGCAGCAACGTGCTCATCAATCCAAGCAATTGCATCACTCTTGCCTGGTTGCGCTCCCACTTCTGTGATCGAATACAGGAAACAAATCAAGAAAAACAAATTATTAAGTTTCATCACATGGTCTCCATAGCATTCACCATCCTAAGTGTAAGCCCATATGTAAAAAAAAGGGATCCCCGTCATGAAATTCAATTCTTAAACTAATGTTCATCTTGGACACGTCCTAATGACAAAGACTAAAAGTGGATCAGTCTTAGAAATCCATTCAATAAAACATCGAAGCGCTAGTCGCAATTACTAAAATTAAGTTAAAGTGTAGGGCTCAGGAGGACATGGCATGAAAAATATGTTGTGGGTTATTGTCGTACTAGGTCTGTTAGCACCAAGCTGTAAAAAACAAGATGGAGCCACACCAGATGGCAGCAAGGCTTTTCTTGGAGCCACACTTTTTGACGGAACTGGAGCCGACCCTACAACAAACTCCTTGATAGTTGTCCGCAACGGTCGAATAGAATATGTCGGAACCGCTGATGGAATCGATATCTCCGCGAGCACAGAACTCATAGACGTTTCCGGGATGACGATACTTCCAGGCTTCATCAATACACATGGGCATATAAATGGAGTGCTGGGACTCGAGGATGGTCACTACAATAAAAACAACCTCGAACGACAACTTCGCCTGTACGCCCGTTATGGGATTACAACCGTTAATTCACTTTGTGGTGACGGAGAAGAAGCTGTCGCACTTCGCAACGCGGAGGATGACACCTTACAACGCGCTCGCATCAAAGTCGCAGGAACAATTGTTACAGGAGATACAATCGAAAAAGTACAATCTACAGTGGATGAGAATGCAAATCTAGGTGTTAACTTCATCAAGATACGGGTCGACGACAATCTCGGAACCACCAAAAAAATGTTACCGAACATATATCAAGCTGTCATAGACCAAGCTCATAAGCATGACCTGAAAGTCGCATCCCATCTATTTTACTTAGATGACGCAAAAAGCTTGCTGAACGCTGGCACAGACTTTGTCGCACATAGTATCCGCGATGTTGAAGCTGACACAGAAGTTATCGAACTCATGAAAGAAAAATCCGTATGTTATTGCCCCACACTAACGCGAGAAGTTTCTACCTTCGTTTATGAGAACGAACCTGAATTCTTTTCTGACCCTTTTTTCCTAAAGGATGCTGACCCAAAAGTTCTGGAACAATTGAAAGACCCGAAACGAATGCAAGCAATTAAGGATAGCCCTGCAAGCTCTGGGTACAAAAAAGCTCTTTCGATAGCAATGCCGAATTTGAAAAAAATAGCTGATGGCGGCGCAACGATAGCCTTTGGGACCGATACTGGTCCAGCAGGCCGCTTCCAAGGGT
>CAZFLB010000061.1:0-7892 GCA_964518945.1 uncultured Acidobacteriota bacterium
GAATTCCCTCCTTCGTTATCAAAACAAAGAAATGCTGGTATAGAAAAGCTTCATAGTGATATTACTCTTGCTGGTTATCTTGATGACGATATAGTACTTGAGTCTGATGCTGTCGAAAACATGCTCGCGTTCTGGGATGAAGCAGATACTGACTACGGTGGGGCAGCTTTTTGTATCACTAATGCTAAATCTCCAGCTGGTACAGGAATCAAGCAATTATTTTTTTTGGATTCACCAGAACGTGGCAAAGTTTTAACATCGGGTTGGGTTTCGCAGTTATTTTGCTCGGAATCACCTGAAAGTGGCAAAGTTTTACCATCGGGTTGGGTTTCTACATCCAGTAATTCGCATCAAATTATTGATGTTGACTGGCTTTGTGGCGGGGTAACTGTTTGGCGTAGAGAAGTTGTTGACAATTATCTCTATGATGAATGGTGTCAGGGAACTGGATTCATGGAAGATGTTGATTTCAGTTTTAATGTTCGTAAAAAATATAAGCTTACACTAGTGGCAAACGCAAAAGTTGCTGATTATCCTCATCCTATTTTGCCAGAAAGATATATACTGCTTGGTAAATGGCAGATCGTAAATAGGTTGTATTTTGTTCGTAAATACTCTGATAGGGGTTTGTCAATTACGAAGGCATGGCTATCAAGTTTTTCAGTGATTCTGCTGAATTTAACCCTTGGCTTAATACGTGCTGACTCTAACAGATTTAGATGTGCCCTAGGAAATATACTAGGTATTGGTATTGCTTTAACTGATAAAAACCGGAGGATAGGGGGGCATCTTAAATAGCAGCTTTTAAAATTTATACGAATCACTGAGTATCTGGTCGGCAGATACTCTAAAATACACAGTTTCACTTAAAACTTACTCTAAACATAAAACATATGACAAAAAGTCAATTTCACGCATCTATAAAAAATATAGTATCATTTGAGACCAACTAATATTTAATGCTTTTTTTTTTGCACACGGGGCTATAGATGAAAAATAAGAGAGCTGAATATTTAGAAATGTTAAGAGAAGTTTTCACTGAAGTTTTTAATGACGAAAGTATTGTTTTAAATAATTCAACAAATGCTGAAGACATAGATGAATGGGATTCTTTGCAACACATAATGCTTATTATAGGCGCAGAAAAAAAATTTGGATTAAAGCTAACAGCTGAAGAAGTTGCAGAACTTAAAGATGTTGGAGAGATGATTGATTTGGTTATAAAAAAGTTACGTTAAGGAAAAATTAAATTTTGCTAAAGAAAACTAATATAGACTTTATAATAATTTCTCATTCAGAAGTTTTTGATTATAGTAGTTATTATAAGATGCCGCTCGATCGTGTTGAACTTTTCAGACCATTAGTTCAGCTCAAAATGATTTATCATTTTGGCGGTTTTGTTTCGCAATTAGACATTCTAAATAAATTAACTTTCGGCACTTTTTTTCATGAAGCAAATTTTGAAGACAAAAGGAAAATGCTTAGTGTTTGGAACCTCCCTTCCTTTAATGGCATGCTCGCAATTAATAATCTATTAGAAGATGATCTTAACTGCAAATTAATTAATAATTTTGATTCTGAAATTGATTTTTTGATTCAATTTGGGAAAGATATGGAAACACCGATCATCGGAGTTTCTACAACATTTATTTTACGATGGCAGGAAGTTGGAAGAATTTGCAAAGAAATCAAAAAGCATCTTCCGAATGCAATAATAATTCTTGGAGGCGCTTTTGTTAATGATCAATTTTTACAAAAGAAGACAGATCTTTTTTTTAAATACCTAAAGAAATATCAAGTTAGTTATATCATTCATAGCTTTAATTCTGAATCTGACTTAAAAGAACTTATTAAATGCATAAAAACTAACAGTGATCCTAAAAAAGTAAATAATCTTGCCTATATTGATGAAAATGGCCAATTTATTAATACAAAAGCGGTTTGGAATGAACCGAAACTTTTTATTCCTAAAAAATCATGGAGCGAATTATATTATCCGCACATGGGAGAAACTCTTCAGCTTAGAACTCTCTCCGGTTGCCCTTTTAGTTGTGCTTTTTGTACCTACCCAACGACAGCAGGAAAATTTAAAACCTCTGATGTTGAAGGTTTTAGAGAGCAGATGGATGAAATAAGTAAAATTTCAGAAATAAAATCTATTATTCTAATTGATGATACACCTAATGTTCCTTTGAAACGTTTTAGAAAGCTAGTCGATGTCTTAAAAGAATATAATTTCAAATGGTATTCTTTTTTAAGAGCCCAGTATATGGATGATCAACTGGCTAAAGACATGGCAGAAAGTGGATGCGATGGAGTATATCTTGGGATTGAATCTGCAAATGATAAGGTTCTAGAAAATATGAATAAAAAGGCGAGGGTAAAGGATTATAAAGAAGGGGTTGAACTTTTAAACAAATACGGCATTACTGTTTTTGCTGCATTTGTCATCGGTTTTCCAGGAGAAGACGAGCAGAGCATCCAAGACAATATTGACTTTATTGAAGAGACTGGTCTTGATTTTTATTCATTAAAAGAATTTTATTATATGCACACAGCCCCCATTCATAAGAAAAAAGAAAAATTTGGACTGGAGGGGTTTGCTAAGGTTTGGACCCACAATTCCATGAGTAGCGTAGAGGCTGCCGAACAAAAACTAAAAATATTTCATTCTGTTAAATCAGTACCTTGTGTTGATGATGATTCTGGTCTTTGGTACTTGGCCTATCTGCGAGGTCAAGGGTTTAGTTGGGAGGAGATTAAAAAAATTCAACAATTAATGAATGAAATGATGATCCAAGACAATAATGATGATTTCAAAAGTAAAGACAATTTAATTGAAGAACTAAATGGAGTTCTTTTGAAAAGTAAGTATTATAAAATGAAAAAAGGAACTTCTGAAATTGAATGCGCCAACTGATCTATACGTCGAAGGCGAGTCATTTACTACCGAGCTTAAAATTACTGAACATTTAATAAAATCTTTTGCTGATATTTCTGGAGATATTAATCCATTACATACTGACCCTGACTATGCAAAAGAAAAGGGCTTTTTAAAAACTGTTGCTTATGGTAATTTGCTTGGACTTTTAATTTCAACCTTGATAGGTGTTAAATTAAAATCAAAAGAAGTAATGCTTGTTACCCAAACAGTAAATTATAAAAAGCCTGTATATGCAGGAGACACCATTATTCTTACTGGAACCGTCTCTAATATTGTTAGTGCTGTTAGTTCTATTGAACTTAAATTAGTATTTTCAAATGGGCAGCAAACTGTTGCTTCTGGAAAGTGTATATTTAAATGTCTATAAGAGAATTAAAAAGAAGTGATTACAATGAATTAGCAAAATTTTTATCTATTTTTGCTACTCCAAATTTACCAGTCAAGACCTACCAAAAAAAATTTAAAATTTGGTGGGACATTAATACTCATTGCGACAAGTCTGATCTCCTTGGCTGGGTAATTGTAGATGAAAATGAAGAACCTGGTAATCAGATTAAAGGGTTTATGGGAAATATTCCAAGAAAATATAAAATTGGAGGAAAGATAATAAAAACGGCTAACGCAACATCTTGGTTTGTAAATCCAAAGTACAGGAAGCAGGCTATTTTTTTAATGTATGCCTATTTGAAGCAGAAGACCGATCTTTTAGTAAACTCTACTTCTGGGTCTATGTCTGAACCAATTTTTAAGCAGGTTGGGTTTACTGATTTTGCCATAACGCATAAATCATTTTTATCTATCTCTAATAAAAAATTTCTTCAACATTTTTTAGAAAAAAAACTTTCAAGTAACTATTCAATAAAAATAATTTCGTTATTGCTATTTCCGATTTTTCTTTTTTACAATTTTTTCTCAAATTTTTTTTCAGAGTCTCTTGAGTTAAAGGATTGCGATCAAATTGTATTTAAAAATAACGAAATTGAATTTCTTGATATCTCCTGGCTGAAAAGCGAAGGGTTTAATATTAAGTTACATGAAATAACAAAGCATGGTACTCCTGTTGATTATATTGTTTCACAATATGTAAAAAATCCCGTTAATGAACTAAATTACATTCAAATTCTTTATTCAAATCTTTATAACCTTAGGTATCTAAACTCTATAAAATCAGAACTTATTAGGGCACATCAAAATGAAAGCGATTTTATCATGATTAGTAATTGTAAGAATGTAGGATGGATTTTTACCGGTTTTATTGATATCTCGAGGTTTATTCATACAACTTGCTTTGCTATGGGTGACAAAATTAACCTTCTTAGTAATAAACACTGCTCATCCATATTTGGAGAAAAGGGTTTTATGATCTGGAACTAGCTGTTGTGAGAATTAAATTCATATATGTATTATTATTTATGCCAAAGATTGACCAGAAGAAATCAAAGATATTCTAAATTCTATATATTAAAGCTATTTAATATAGTGAGCTAGAAAATGAAGCATACCCCGACATTACAGGAATTAAATAAGTTTTTTAAAACAGCAAACTCTAAAGATGCAAAAAAAGGACATGTAAAACTTGCCATTCTTTCGGATTGTGATGTTCAACAATTTGCAAAAACGTTAACTGGCTTATTTTTTAAATTTGATTTTTTCCTTGATATCTATCAAGCACCAATTGGTAATATTGATTATCAGATTCTTGATGATAATTCAGAACTTTATGAGTTTGATCCTGATATAATCTTATTGTTTTACAGCAGTCAAAATCTTCGTGAATATTATAATAAAAAATTTGACTGCGAAGATGTATATAAAATATACCGTGACCGACTCTCAATTAATTTAGAGAACATTAAGAAAAAATCAAAGGCTATTATATTGCAAAGTAATTTTGCTCCTACAGTCGAGAGAACTTTTGGTAGTTTTGATTCAAAAGTTGAAAATGCATTAAGTAATATTATTTTAGAACTTAATCATTATATTTATAATATAGTCACCGGTGATGAAACGACCAGTCTATTTGATATTCAATTTATTTCTTCTAGTGTCGGTCTAAATAACTGGTGGGAAGAAAGATTTTGGTTTCATGCTAAATCACCATGTAACTTAGATTATCTACCTAATATGGCTCAAGAAATACTTGATATCTTTTTATCAACAAAAGGTAGAGGTATTAAATGCGTGATCTCAGACTTAGATAATACTATGTGGGGAGGCATTGTCGGTGACGATGGCTTAGAGGGGATTAAGATTGGTGGAATGGGAGTAGGGGAAGCCTTTTCTCATTATCAGTATTTTTTAAGACGTTTGAAAGACAGGGGAATTATTCTCGCTGTATGCAGTAAAAATGACGAAGAGGTTGCATTGAATGTTTTTAAAAACCACCCGGAAATGATCCTAAAAGTAGATGATATAACTGTTTTTGTGGCAAATTGGGAAAATAAGCCTGATAACATTAAGTATATCAAAGAAACACTAAATATCGGATACGATTCAATTTTATTTTTAGACGATAATATTTTTGAGAGAAAACTAGTAAAGGACTTATTGCCTGAGATACATGTTCCAGATCTTCCCGAAGATCCGTCTGATTATATTAAATATTTATGCTCACTAAATTACTTTGAAACATCCTCAAACACAAAAGAAGATAAAGAACGGTCTAAGATGTATAAAGATGAAGTAAATAGAAAGCAAAAAATTACCAAATATAAAGATATCGGATCATTTTTAAAATCAATGAATATGAAAGGCAGGATAAAACCGTTTGATAAATTGAATCTTGAAAGAATTGTTCAACTAATCGGTAGAAGTAATCAATTTAATCTCACTACTATCAGATATAATAAGGAGCAATGCATATCCTTTATGAATAAGAACTCTGAATTTGAATCAATATATATTGAACTCGAAGATAACATTGGAAGTTATGGCCTAATTTCTGTAATAATTTTAAAACAAATAAAGGATGAACTTCATATTGATCTATGGTTAATGAGTTGTCGGGTAATTAAAAGAGGCGTTGAAGATATGGCGATGAATCATGTTTTTGATATCGCTAAAAAAAGAAACTGTAATAAAGTTGTTGGAAAATATATACCTACTGTCAAAAATAAATTAGTTGAAAAATTTTATATTGACTTTGGGTTTATTCAAGATTCAAATGATCCCCAGTCTTGGTCCCTAGCCTTAGATCAGTATAAAAAGAAAAATCACTACATTGAAATTTCCGCCTAAGATTTTTGTAGCGATATAGTTAACTCGCGCACCTAACAAGAGGCGATATTATCAACTTTTTAATAAAATAATGACATGACGTTTTTTTAACTACTTAGAATTTTTTTAAAAAATACAAGAAATATATAATGAGTTTCGATCCAATTTCTACTATCAGACCATACGCATTAAGTGCTATAACTTTGGCCTACACTAAATTAAATTTTGCAAAATACCCTCAAACAGGACTGCGCGTTTTGATGTATCATGCCATAGGCACATCTATTGAGAACGATACGCGCTCACTCTACAATATGGCACCTAAACAATTTAAGAAGCATATGTGTCACTTGGCGGAATATTATAAAAACTATCTGGTGCCTTTTAATTTATCAGCGTTAGAGGGTAATTCGTTAAAGATTGCACTAACTTTTGATGATGGCTATCGCGATAATTTAACTGTAGTAGCACCTATACTTGCTGAGTTAGGTATTCCCTTTACCATATTTATTTGTACAGGTGCGGTAGCTGAATCAAGGACAGGTTTTCTTACTCCAGAAGATGTGCGAGAACTAGCAGCCCTACAAGGCGCTAAGATAGGATCCCATACCATTAGCCATTCTCGTTTAACGGAATGTAATGATAGTCAATTAAAAGAAGAATTGATTGCTAGTAAGAATTATCTTGAGGATTTAATTGGAAGCGAAGTTAATATGCTTTCATATCCACATGGCGCAGTAAATAATCGGGTGAGAGATTTTGTTGAAAAGGCAGGTTACCAAATCGGCGCAACAAGTCGTTTTGATCTTAATGAGTTTGGACGAGATCCCTTGCTGCTTTGTCGAACAGATATTTGGGCTCAGGATAATCTTTCTATCTTTGAGCAAAAACTTCAGGGTAATTGGGATTGGAATCGTTGGCGTAGCATTGATCTGACTAAGTAACTATTTTACTCATTAATAATAACTACATATACATTTTTCTTGCCTATAATTTAGTAATCATAAAATATAAAAATAATTTGTTATGACAAATATTCATATTAAAAATTCTATTTCAGATACAAGGGCGCTTTTTTATTTTGGCGTTGTTACTTTTATATATGCGTTAAGCTTAGGATTGTTTATCCAACTCTATATGATTCCCGTACTACTTCCAGGCTCCAATCTTGGCGCTGGTATTTCTGTTTTGGACTCGTTTGGATTTCATAAGATTGCATCGGAAAAGGCGATCGAGATAAGTCATCAAGGTTGGTCGGCATGGGAACTGAGACCACAAAGGCATTTTCCAGCTGGCTTAGCATCTTTTTTTTATGCCCTCTGGACGCCAAAACCCTATGCTCTTTTACCATTTAATGCCATCTTGCATGCATTGAGCGGCTGCCTCGTTGTATGGTCTCTTAGACAGTACTTTTCGTTGTTGCCATCCATAATAGGAGGTGCAGTTTTTGCATTAAATCCAGTTGCAATGGAATGGATTGCGCAAATTCACCGTGATGGAGTATTTGTTCTAGGTAATTTGATGGTGGTTGCATGTTTGCTTCAGCTTTCGAAAAATTTATATAATTTTAAGATAAGTAGTGTGATATGGGGTCTATTTTTTGGATTATCAGGTACAGCAGTTGTCTGGCTAGCCCGACCTTTTTGGTTTCAGGTGATTTTTGTCTCAATCTTGTTATGTGTAGGATTATTAGTTCTGCTATATGTGTTTACAAATATAGGAGTTGATGAAA
>CAZFLB010000062.1:0-17966 GCA_964518945.1 uncultured Acidobacteriota bacterium
CAATTTTTCTTTCTAATGCTTGGTCTGCGATAGCAACAAGGGCTTCTTTGTTTAACTCCAAATTGACTTTCTCGTATTCGAACAGACGTTGATACTGCTTAATGATTGCATTCTTCGGTTCGCTCATGATTTGAATGAGGGCATCTCTATCGAGTTGGTTCAGTGTTCCTACAACGGGTAATCGTCCTACGAACTCTGGGATGAGTCCGTATTTGATTAAGTCAATAGGTTGTACTTCACCGAGAACATTTTCAGTGTCTTGCTTGTTTAAGTTTTGCAAATCTGCGCGAAACCCCAGACTTTTTTTCCCAGCACGGCGTTGGATGATTTTGTCTAAACCAACAAAAGCTCCGCCTACGATGAAAAGTATGTTTGTCGTGTCGACTTGATAAAATTCTTGATGAGGGTGTTTGCGGCCGCCTTGAGGAGGTACGTTTGCTACAGTTCCTTCTAGAATCTTCAAAAGAGCCTGTTGTACTCCTTCGCCAGAGACGTCACGTGTTATGGAGGGGTTCTCGTCTTTTCGACAGACTTTATCAATCTCATCTATGTAAATTATTCCTTCTTGGCACTTATCGATATCGCCTTGGGCGGCTTGGAGAAGTTTGAGAATGATGTTCTCAACATCTTCCCCAACGTAGCCAGCTTCAGTAAGTGTAGTAGCGTCGACAATGGTAAAAGGTACCGAAAGAAGCTTCGCAAGCGTTTGTGCCAAAAGTGTTTTTCCTGTTCCAGTAGGGCCGATAAGGAGAATATTGCTTTTTGTGAGTTCAATATCCTGGCGGCCTTTGGATTTCATGATTTTCACACGTTTGTAGTGGTTGTATACTGCTACTGCGAGGCGCTTTTTCGCGTCTTCTTGACCGATGACATATTCATCGAGAAATTGTTTTATCTCGATAGGTTTGGGAAGATTCGTATCCTGAGATTTGCTCTCAAAGCGATGGTCATCGGCGATGATATCGTTGCAAACTTCCACACATTCATCACAGATGAAAACGGTTGGTCCAGCAATTAACTTTCGTACGTCACCCTGATCTTTGTTACAAAAAGAACACCGCAGTACTTCTGAGTTTTCGGTCTTTTTGGTGGGCAAACTATTGTCCTTATTGCGCTTAAGTGCGCTTATCTATGACTTGGTCGATGATGCCGTAATCACAAGCAACACTGGCTGTCATAATGAAGTCGCGTTCGACGTCCTGCTCAATCTTGGTAATGTCTTGTCCTGTATGTATTGAAAGAATTTCATTCAAGCGCTGTCGGGTACGAAGGATCTCTTTAGCTTGAATGTTGATATCTGTAGCTTGCCCTTGTGCGCCTCCAGAGGGCTGATGAATGATCACACGCGAATTCGGAAGAGCGAAACGCTTTCCGGACGTTCCTGCAGAGAGCAGTAATGCAGCCATGCTCGCTGCTTGCCCGATGCAATAAGTAGTAACGTCAGGACGAATGAATTGAAAAGTGTCGTAAATGGCTAAGCCAGCTGTGACTGAGCCACCTGGGCTATTTATGTATACAGAGATCTCTTTTTCTGGATCTTCCGCTTCAAGAAACAATAGCTGAGCGACGACAAGATTAGCAACATAATCGTCGATTGGTGTTCCGATGAAAATAATATTGTCTTTGAGTAAGCGCGAGTAAATATCAAAAAAACGCTCACCCCGGTTGGTCTGCTCGACCACCATTGGGACTTGCATGTAAGTTTAACCTTTATTTAAGTTTAGCATGAAGCTTTATGAAGTCAACAGCCTTCTCTCGTCGAAGGCTACTTCGAATTCGTTCTAACGCACCCTCTTTTATCATTTGAGCACGAATTGCCTTTTCGCTTTTATCGTGCGCTTTGGCTGCTTGGGCAATTTGTTCTGTTATAGCTTCTTCAGTCTCCTTCAGCTCTTCCTGTTTTACGATACTATCCAATAGAATAGTCGTTTTAACGGCCTTTTCTGCTAATGGTTTTTGCTTGACGCTGAAATCTTGCCAATCTAGTTCAGGATTATTTGGGTCTATGCCACGCGCTTGTAAATCGGAAGCAATTTCTTGAAGCCTGTTTCGGACTTCTAAGTCTATAAGAGAATTGGGAACTTCAAACTCATTACCTGCAATCAACTGGTCGAAGAGTTCATTGCGAAAGTATTGATCGTCGTTTTGTTGAGCACGCATTTCAGCTTGCGATCGAAGTTCAGTTCTGACTTGATCTAGGGTATCAAAATCTCCAAGGTCCTTTGCGAATTCATCATCCGCGACAGGAAGAACTTTTTCTTTGAGTTCATGGACAATGAAAGTGGTTTCAAATGTTTTTCCTGCCCACTGAGTGTTTGAGTGATCCGAGGGGAATGTTGCCATGAACGATAGCTCCGAGCCCGCTTCAGCATTTTGAATCTTTTCGTGAAGTGTTGGATGATAGAAGTCGGATCCAACTTCGAACAGATCTGTTTTAAATTTTTCCACCCGCCCTCCATCCGTGGGAGTTGCTGTTAGTTCTCCTATAATAAAGTCGCGATCGGACACCCCACGATTTTCAATAGGATCAAATCGTGCGTGTTGCTCTCTTAGATGTTCAAGACCTGCATCAACCTGATCTTCCGTAACTTCTGTTTTTTTGTTTGTGACTTCCAGGCCACGGTAATCTTTTGCTTCTATGTTGGGCATAACTTCAAACGATGCTCTGTAACGAAGAGGTTTACCTAAATCAGCTTCATGAGTAGTGATTTGCGGTTTGATTAGCGGGTAAGTCTCACGCTCTTTCAAAGCGGTTTCTAAAGTTTGGACGACTAAATCTTCGATAGCTTGGTTCAAAGCGTCGGAGTGAAAGCGCTTACGGATCACTTCTCTCGGTATTTTGCCTTTGCGAAATCCAGGAAGCCTGACCGAACGCCTCAGATTTGTAACCGCTTTTTCGTACGTTTCTGTTAAAAGTTCAGCTGGAACCTCGATGTCATAATGACAGAAGGAGGTACTCTCTTCGATACATTCTACTTTCAAACTGCCTTTCTCCAATAATTTTAGAATTCTTGGTGCGAAAGGGGGGACTCGAACCCCCACGGGATGCCCCTCTGGATCCTAAGTCCAGCGCGTCTGCCAATTCCGCCACTTTCGCCCGAGATTTGAACTAGCGAGAATAGAATACAATTAATGTCAGCTTAACATTTTCAGAGCTAATGTGGATACACTTGAGAAAGGGGAACATTTTTCTAATCGATTGGCTTGAGATTTTGGGGTGCAGAAAGCTTGTTGAGGTTACAACAAGGCTGAATTAACTACTAAAATATTGTTCTAACAAATCAATTATTTTAGTTTAGATAGAGACAAGAGTGGTGTTTTTGCTAATTGGTATTAAGGTATTAATATGAGGGTTCGCGCTTGCACACACAACTTGTGAATAGTTAAGATTAACTTGCCGTAGGTGTCTTATGATTATGATGAAGTCGGTTTTGAAAATAGCCATGTTGGCTATTTTGGTGCATGCGTCAAATACGAACGCTGACGATCCTGCCGAAGTATCTCCGTCTGCTATTTCAGAGCTAAATGAAATCATTCAAGACACGTGTGTTACCTGTCACAACGACATCACTTTACTCGGGAATCTCTCCCTAGCTGAATTTGATGTTTCGGCAGCAGCAGAGGATGCTGATGTTGCTGAAAAGGTTATACGTAAGCTGCGCGCAGGGATGATGCCTCCCCCCGGTATACCAAGACCGGAGGGCGACGTTCTGCCAAACTTAGCGAAGACTTTGGAAGATACAATTGACAAAGTAGCTTTGGTAAATCCCAATCCAGGGCACCGGCCTTTCCAACGAATGAATCGGCACGAATACGAGCGAGCTATCCGAGACTTATTGGATCTTGAGGTTGATGCTGGTGGCTGGCTTCCTTTAGATACCATGGCGGGCAATTTTGACAATATAGCTGATGCACAGACACTGTCGCCGATGTTGCTTGAATCATATCTTAATGCGGCAAGTGACATTAGTCGTTTGGCTGTTGGAAATCGTAATGCTCCGGCTGTCGATCATACCTATACAAATTCGATCTATGTTTCACAACACCCGTGGGATCAGGTTGAAGGTGCTCCCTATGGAACTCGTGGTGGTGTGGTTGTCAGCCATGTGTTTCCTGCTGATGCAGAGTATGTGTTCGAAATGACCTTTGGGTCTGGTGACAACTCACGGCTTGAAGATGTTGATATTTCTATTGACGGAGAGCGGGTAGCACTTGTCCACTACACTCGGACTAGTGGTGGGGCAGATGGTCGAGGTGGTGCGCCTATTCGCACCGAACCAATTTTTGTAAGTGCTGGACAACGTGACGTGTCAGCCGCATTTATTCGAAGAATGGATGGTCCATATGAAGACCTTATTCGGCCTCATGTTTGGTCCTATTCGGGCGGTGGGTCGGGAGGTCCAGGTATAACCACTCTTCCACACTTGCAAAATTTCATTGTAAGTGGTCCTTACAATACGACAGGTCTTTCGGACACGCCTAGCCGAAACCGTATTTTTTCGTGTCGACCGACATCTGTTGCTGAGGAGCGCACTTGTGCGAAGGAAATCCTGACGCGTTTGGGGAGTGAAGCTTACCGACACTCTCTTAGTGATAACGACATCAGTGGCTTGATGAATTTTTATGACGCGGGTATAGAGAAAGGTGGTTTTGAATCGGGAGTGCAGACCGCTTTAGAGGCTATTCTCGCTAGCCCTAATTTCGTTCTTCGTTTGGAACGAGAACCAGAAGGGGCCAAACCCCTTCAAGGTTATCGTGTAAACGATACGGACTTGGCTTCACGTCTTTCGTTTTTCTTATGGGGAACTCCTCCTGACGAGGAGTTACAGCAGATCGCGAGCTCAGGACAACTTACTAGAGCAGGGGAACTGGAGCGACAAGCAAAGCGTATGCTAGATGATCCGCGCTCTGAGTCATTGGCAACAAGATTTGCCTCGCTGTGGTTTCGTCTTCAAGATTTGTATAAGAACCGACCTGACCCCAACTTTTTCCCTAACTTTGATGAGAACCTTGCTAATGCTATGAAGCGAGAAACAGAACTGTTGTTCTACGATCTGTTAAGGGGAGATAAAAGGTTATTGGATTTATTTACAGCAGACTACACCTTTGTAAATGAAAGGTTGGCAGCTCATTATAATTTCCCAGATGTGTCTGGCAGTAGGTTTCGGCGAGTGAGCTATCCAGATGATAGTCGACAGGGCATACTCGGACACGGCAGTGTCTTGGTGCTGACGTCAATGGCTAACCGTACATCGCCGGTACTTAGAGGCAAATGGGTAATGGAAGTTTTGATGGGAACTCCACCGCCGCCACCACCCCCCGACGTACCCGATTTGGAAGCTACAGAAGGTTCTTCGGGTGGGAAGATGCTTACGACGCGCGAGCGACTAGAAATGCACGCAGCCAACCCAACCTGTAATGCTTGTCACCGGTTTATGGATCCAATTGGTCTTGCCCTCGACAACTTCGACGTCACTGGAAAGTGGCGGTTGCGTGAAAACGGAATGAAGCTGGATACTTTAGGTGAATTTTACGATGGGACACCGGTTACGACACTCTCTGATTTAGTTGAAGTATTGATGAAGCGTCCGGAAATGCTAGCGAAAACATTTACGGAAAACCTATTGTCGTATGCAATTGGACGACAAATCGAATATTATGATCAGCCGATAGTTCGGGCGATAACAAGAAAAGCAGAAGAGAAAGAATACCGTTTATCTGCTATTATCTTAGGTGTCATTAATAGTGATACATTTCAGATGAAAAGAGATACTTTTGGAGTGGGAAGAGAAGCAACCGCTGTAAGTGAGCAAAATTTTCAATGAGAAGCTTGTAAGTGAGAAGCTTGTAAGAAGGAGATCAGAAAAATGGCGTACATTACTGGTAAGTATTTGAACCGCCGTACGTTTTTGCGTGGCGTTGGCGCTTCTGTAGCGCTTCCCTTTTTAGATGCAATGATTCCTGCTGGGCGTCGAGCTAGTGCAGTCTCTAAGGTTGCTATGGAACGTACTCCATTAGTTTGTATCGAAGAAGTTCATGGCCTTGCTGGGTGTAACGAGTGGGGTGCTAGTAGGAATCTTTTTGCCCCCGCAACGACAGGTCACGATTTTACGTTGTCTTCCGAAAATGCTCTTCGTTCACTCACGCCGTTTCAGGATTACATGACCATTATTAGCAACACAGATGTTCGAATGGCAGAGGCGCTTTCACCACCTGAAATAGGGGGAGACCATTTTCGTTCGAGTGCTGTGTTTTTGACTCAATCTCATCCGAAACAGACACAAGGATCGGATATTTACGCTGGAACTTCGATAGACCAGATGTATGCTCAAAAGTATGGTCAAGATACACCAATGCCCTCAATGCAATTCTGTATCGAGAACTTAGATCAAGCTGGGGGTTGTACTTACAACTATTCATGCGTCTATACAGATTCGATCAGCTGGGCTTCGCCTACTGAACCACTTCCGATGATCCGTGACCCTCGAGTAGCTTTTGATATGTTGTTTGGAGCTGGGGGAAGTCCTGAAGAACGAGCTGAGCGACGGTCCACACGTCGCAGTATCCTCGATTGGATAGCAAATGACATAAAAATAGTGCGCAGCGAATTGGGTGCAATGGATCGTCCGAGGTTGGATCAGTATTTAGAAAATGTTCGGGAACTGGAAAGACGCATTCAAATGGTGGAGGCTCACAACAATAGTGGTGAAAGTCGTGCACTTCCAGAAGCGCCTCCAGGGGTTCCTGACTCTTTCTCTGATCACATGAAGATGATGTTCGATCTCCAGGTGCTGGCGTTAGAGACTGATATGACGCGAGTAATTTCGTTCAAGTTAGGACGTGATTCTCAAAACCGAGTTTTTTCAGAAAGTGGTTCCGATAGGCCGTTTCATCCTGCATCTCATCACGGTAATAAGGAAGAATCAATCTTAGAATTCAACAAGATATGCAGCTATCGTATGAGCATGCTGCCCTATTTCTTAGATAAATTAGAGAATACAGTTGAGGGTGGTAAGTCTCTGTTAGACAAGTCAATGGTGCTTTGGGGTTCACCTATGGCGGATCCAAATATTCATAATCATCGTCGTTGTCCGATGGTACTCCTAGGGCACGCGAATGGTTCTCTAGCTGGTAATCTGCATCTGAAGGCACCTGATGAAACCCCGATGGCAAATGTCATGTTAACAATGCTTGAGATGCTGGGTGTCGAAAAACAAAGTTTTGGTGATAGCACAGGAAAGTTCGACCTCAGTTCGGCAACTTAAGTTAAGGTTCTCCGTGTTAGGAGGGAACATGAGATATAGCCCGTTTGTTTTGGCGACCCTTATAGTGTGTTTGTGCACGGTAGTTGTTGCTATGCCCCCTTCAGTTTCTCCTGTTGCTGATGCAGCAAAGAGTTTCGATACGGAACGGGTGCGTTCTCTCTTGCAGCAGGGTGTGGATGTAAATGCCCCACAAGGTGATGGTATGTCAGCATTGCATTGGGCATCTCATGGTGGCTCGGCGGAACTGGTGGGGATGTTGGTTCAAGCAGGCGCAAATACACAAGCTGTGACCCGTATTGGTCACTACACACCACTACACGTTGCTAGCAAAGAGGGTAATGCTGAGGCTACAAAAATATTGCTCGAAGCTGGTGCAGATCCCAAGGCAACGACGACAGTCAGTTTAGTTACACCTTTGCATTTAGCGGCAGCCTCCGGAAATGTTGCAATTGTAAAAACTCTTTTGGATTATGGGGCAGATTCCAATGCGAAAGAAGGTGAATGGGGACAGACGCCTCTAATATTTGCAGCATCAAAAAACCGAATATCCGTTATTAAGATTCTCCTAGAGCATGGTGCTGACCCAGATATTACCACTTCAGTTGTGGACATTAAGTCAGAAGGAAAATTGTTGGAGGCTGCTACGAATCGACGTGACAAGGTACTCCGATCCTACCGTACAGCAGAAGAAGTGAAAGCTGAAACACCAGTTAGTGCGACACAATTTCAAGCAGCAATTGTTGCTGCAAGGGAACTCTATCTGTCTGGAGAGTTACCGAAAGAAGACGAGAGCGATGGAAGACGTCGATTTCAGAGTAGACTGCATATTGACGCCAAGGGAGGGCTTACAGCACTTTTACATGCGGCGAGGCAAGGGCACACCGAATCGGTATTCGCACTCCTAGATGGAGATGCGGATGTCAATCAAGTTAGCGGAGGTGACGGGACGAGTCCTCTATTGATGGCGACAATCAATGGCCAATTTGATCTTGCTATGATGTTGCTAGAGCGAGGTGCTGACCCTAACGTTAGTGATGCGATGAATGGTGCGACACCGCTTTGGGCTGCAATTAACGCGAAGTGGCAGCCGCGAACAAGGTATCCACAACCACAAGAACAAGAAAGCCAAAAGACAACTTATCTTGATTTGATGAAAGCTCTTTTAGAATCTGGAGCAGAACCGGATGCTCGGCTTGTCAAACATCCTTGGTACATGGTTTACACAGGTTGTGGTAATGGTAATTGTGGTTTGGAACAGACACAGGGCTCGACAGCATTTTGGAGAGCGTCTTATGCGACGGATGTAGAAGCGATGCGCCTTCTTGTTGACCACGGCGCAGATCCGAGTATACCAACTTTCACCCCTCCACCTAGGCCTAAGCGTTACGATGGCCGTACCGACCATAGCAGTGAAGATCCATTACCTGTCCAACCGGTAGGACCTGGTTTATGGCCAGCTACAGATGCAAATTGGGTGAAACCAGATTTGTCCGGATTACCTAAATCTAAGGAGGGGGATCCAGGTGTGTACCCTATACATGCTGCTTCCGGCGTGGGTTACGGAACAGGTTTTGCTGGTAATGCTCACCGGCATGCTCCGAGTGCTTGGCTTCGATCGATAAAGTACCTTGTAGAAGAACTTGGTGTTGACATTAATGCTAGAGATTTTAATGGCTACAATGCGCTTCATCACGCTGCTGCACGGGGGGACAACGAGATGATCCTGTACTTGGTTGAAAACGGTTGCGATGTGACAGCAGTTAGTCGGGCAGGCCAGACTACCGCAGATATGGCAAATGGGCCAGTCTCGAGAGTGTCACCATTCCCTGAAACAGTAGCTCTTCTCGAAAGCTTGGGTTCGAAGAATAACCACAATTGTGTGACGTGTTGAGAAAACTAGCAAGCGTTTTCCTCGTATTGCTAGCGGCGTTTGTTACTCTTCTTCCTTTCAACGGATCTGGTGGTGGATTCGCTTTGGCACAAGACATGCCTACTCCATGGGTCCGCCTAGAGGTTGTCAATGTTAACCCGGAGATGGTTGACGAATTTGTTGCAGTTCAACGTGAGCTATCTGAATTAGCGAAGGCATCAAAGGTTTCATGGAGAACTGTCAGCCGGACCGAGGTGTTTGGAAACAAGTATCGTTTCTTTATTACTTCGCCGATGAGAACACTTGGAAGTCTTGATCAAGAGCAAGGTGCTAGCGGAAGAACGTCAAAACACCTCGCGCTAGTAAACCGAATGCTACGATGTGTTACTAGCTCGGAGACCTATGGCGTACACATCCTGCACCCATTTAGCAACCCGCTTCCCGAAGATCAAGAGGCAGACTTAATGGTTGTAAATGTTGCAACGGTTTTTCCAGGGAGAGAGCAAGAGTACATCAATGTAATGTCAGCGGACTTTTTGCCTCATTTTAACGATGCTAAAGTACACCATGTTACCGGTTCACTTGCTTTCGGTGGTGCTAGTGGCTATGCGCATGTTTATTTCATTGAAAACTTTGCTGAGCTGGACCAAGGTTCTCCTGTAATGCAAGCTCTCGGATCCGACGGGGCTCAAGCTGTAAACTCTAAATTTGCTGGCATTGTTTCGAATAGTGAGACCTGGGTAAGTCGAGTTGTCAAGGAAGTCAGTTATGGCTCTCTGCCTGAAGAAAAGGAAGAGCAATAGGCAGCATAAGCGTTTTAACTGGATGTTTGTGTACTTGGTGATGGATTGATTAACACTTCTTGTCTACACGAAATCGAACCTTAAGATAGAGAAAGAAGGAGCCTATGGCACAAAAAAAGGTTGATTGGTATTACCAACGTAATGGATGAACGAGTTGTGGGAGAGCATCCAAGTTTATGGAAGCCAATAATGTTGAAATCAAAGAAGTGGTGCCGGCCTCGCGGAAACTAGGGAGAAAAGAAGCTACGCAACTCGTTAAGAAGGCATCTCTCGTTATCGTAGCGAAGGGCAAGAAAGTCCAAAGTTTTGATAGGGAGGGCACAACGTTAAATAAGGTTGTCTCTACTTTGCTGGGGCCAACTGGAAATCTACGTGCACCGACGATTCGAGTTGGTATGACTCTTTTAGTAGGCTTTGAAGCAAGTTCTTATGCAAAGGTTTTAAATATCAATGACGCATAGCTGTGGCTACTTTTTGAGTCAAGGCTGGCGTAACCAATGCTATACACTGATACGATATGAATCCAACTAATTCAACTTCAGACAATCGCTTGTCAGGAGTGCTTGCGCCTGTCGTAACACCATTTCAAGCGGACCTTCAACCCGATCAGGAGCGTTTTTTAAACCATTGCCGATGGCTTCAGGAGCAAAGATGTGGACTCGCTGTATTTGGTACTAACAGTGAAGCTAATTCGTTATCGGTTGATGAGCGTTTGCACTTGCTTGACATGTTAATTGAGAAGGGGTTGGACCCTTCAAGAATGATGCCTGGAACTGGTTGTTGTTCTATAACTGACACCGTAACGCTAACGAAGCATGCTCTCTCACATAGTGTTGGTGGTGTGCTCATGTTGCCTCCTTTCTACTACAAGGGCGTTAGTGATGAGGGTCTTTTCCGTAGCTTTGCTCAGATTATCGAACGTGTTGGCGACGATCGCTTACAGATTTATCTATACAATTTTCCAAAGATGTCAGTTGTCCCATTGGGCGTTGATCTTGTCGGTAGGCTTGTAGAGGCTTTTCCAGGAATTGTTGTTGGTATGAAGGATAGTTCCGGGGATGTTGAAAATCTCGAGGCAATGTTGCGCTCTTTTTCGGATTTCTCATTTTTCGTGGGGACGGAATCGCTTCTTCTGAAGAATTTACGTAGCGGAGGCGCTGGTTGCATATCGGCCACTGCGAACATTAATCCTGCAGCAATAGTTGATTTGTTCCTTGGGTACCAAGGAAATGAAGCGGAATCCTTGCAAGCATCTGTTAATAAAGTGAGGGCTGTTGTTGAGCAATTTCCGTTTGTGCCTGCCCTTAAAAAGACGATCTCGCACTACGCGACTGCTCCTCAGTGGAATCGATTGAGACCACCTCTTGTGGAATTAAGTGAACGAGATGAAAATCAACTTGTCACAGCACTTGAGTCTTTAGGCTTTGAGATGAAAGGCCTAGAAAGACTAACGTAAGATCCTTACAAGAGGATAGAGTCTAGATTTTGTCCATTGCTTCCGCCATGTTATCTAGCGCTAGTTCAATGAGTTTACGAGATGTTCCTAGATTCATACGCATGTGGCCAGAACCACCTGTGCCATAATTTGAGCCTACATTCATATACACGTGAGCGTTGTCGATAAACCAACGCTGTACTATGTCCTCTGGTGTAACAGATTTTTCCGAATTTTTGTTTTCAGATTTTGATTTGCCTTCGGCATCGATTTTGTCAGCGAGTTTGCTGACGTCAAGCCATGCGAGGTATGTACCTTGAGCTTTAGTGTAGTTGACAAGTGGCATTTTCTCTCTTGTGTAGTCAACAACGTAGTCGTGATTAGCATCGAGGTAAGGAAGTAACTGATCGAGCCAATCTGCACCACCTCGATACGCAGCTTCATTAGCAATGATACCAAGGGTGTTGAGATCCGCGCGATGATGAGCATCGATTCTGTCAAGAAAGCTCTGATTGCTTGAAAAGAAATAGGCATTTTTCATAGCTGCAAGACTGAATGTTTTACTAATGGCTTTAAAGGAGATGCTGTTGTTGACAACATCTTTGTCGGGAAGACTCGCGAACGGAATGTATTCGTTCCCTTTGGTGACGAAATCGCAATGGATTTCATCGGCAAGAATGACGATTCGACGCTCGAGGCAAAGCCTACCAAGTTTTAGCAGGTCCTCCTTGGACCACAGATTGCCAGTTGGGTTTTGCGGATTGCAGAGAATTAAAACATGGGTGTCGATATCCATCTGCGACTCTAGGTCGCCCCAATCGATTGAATAGTGGCCGTTTTCGACTTTGCCTAGGCTATCGGCGCTCAACGTTAACGTCTCGCGGAGATCGGTGTAGAAACCACTGTAGATGGGTGTCGTCATTAAAACCTTGCTTGCTGGTGGCGAGAATGCTTTCAAGGCGGCTATCAGGGCTGGGTGAACTCCGGAAGACAGGTGAACAGTAGAAGGGTCGACTTCAACGTGGTATCGATCTTTATTCCACGCAACAATCGATTCTATATAAGATTCGGATGGGATGCCATAACCCCAGTTTTCATGTTGGCAACGTTTTATTAAAGCTTCACTTACACATGGAGCAACACGAAAATCCATGTCGGCAACGCCCATTGCCACTTCAATGTTCTCTTTACCGTACTTTTTGATTTGACTATCCCATTTCGAACAATGTGTACCCGTACGGTCATAAATCTCATCAAAATCATAGACTCCATCCGAAACATTAGTTGCAACACTTCCTTTCGTGGCGGCTATAGATGTGTCGGTTCCAGTGGCACCCACAAATGCCGTCATGCCTGCAGTTTTCAAGAAAGTCCTACGATTTAACTGGATTCTTGCTGTCATATGTATACTCCCTCAAAATCACTGGCGGTCGGTATTTTTACTAGTTTGAGAACCTCTCTGTATCACAAAAAGATTCTATCTGAAAGCGTCTGAACTGGGTTGGTGTGTAAGGGCTTAGTTGTTGGTGTAAGGCCGGAAAGTGTTAGATGACTCTTTTCTCATTCTCTTAACCGGGATCTTGATGTACGTGTAAAATCGTTGCGGTTGATTTTTAAGTGATTGGTTAAATAGCAGATATGGGGAATTTAGAGAATCTGGTGCCGAAGGGGGGATTTGAACCCCCACTTCCCGAAGGAAACTGCGTCCTGAACGCAGCGCGTCTGCCGTTCCGCCACTTCGGCAATCAGTTAAAATGAAGTTGTAGATGATACAGAGACAAGCTTGAGCTTTCAAGGACTGATGGTAACTAAAGCAGACGATATAAGACATCTTGTTTTCAAGAAGGTCAAAGAGTGTGGTCGACCTATAGCCTTGAAAGAACTCTTTAAACAACTTCGGCTTCGCGGGAAGCTGCGCCGCCAAGCGAACCGAGTAGTCGCTCAAATGATTAGTTCAGGCGAGTTGGTGTCTACTCGTGGAGGTCGCCTCGACCTACCTAAGAAAAGGGATGTGGTGACTGGCCAGCTTGAGGTTAAAAAAGCTGGCTTTGGGTTTGTCGTGACGAGTGCAGGTGAGTGTCCTGACATCTATATTGCAAAGAATAATTTTGCAGATGCACTGCATGGAGATCTTGTACAGGTCCATGTCAACGCGGCGAGTCGGCGTGGTCGTCCAGAAGGCCGTGTGTTGAAAATCATTGAGAGACGTACTACGTCAATGGTGGGTTGCCTTAAGATTGATTCGAATGGAACGCGTGTAGTTCCGTTTGATTCACGACTCCGTTACGAGTTGTTTCTCTCGTCGAAAGAGCTGAAAGGAGCTTTTCCGGGAGATATGGTTGTAGCTGAATTCGAAAGTTATCCATCTTCATTTCAAGCACCAATGGGAAGTATTGTGGAGGTTCTTGGCGATGTAGAAGAGGCCGGTGTTGATGTGAGTGTCGTTCTAGCTAAGTATGGAATCTCGGAACCATTTCCAGAGAACGTTTTGAATGAGGCGGATTTAGTTGAAAAGCAGAATGTTAGTGAACATGAAACTTTAAGCGGAAGAGAAGATTTCCGTGGACGAAAGATTGTAACCATTGATGGCGCTACGGCAAGAGACTTCGATGTTGCTGTCGAAGTCGAAGTACTTGGGAATGGCGATTTCCTTTTGGGAGTTCATATTGCTGATGTTTCGTACTATGTCGGTGAAGAATCGGGTCTTAATGCAGAGGCATATCTGCGAGGGACTTCGGTGTATTTTCCTGACCGTGCTGTGCCAATGCTTCCTGAAAATTTATCCAATGGTATCTGTAGTTTAAGTCCTGGAGTAGACCGATTGGTTCAGAGTGTGATTGTTACTATCTCGTCTTCTGGTGAAGTGAAAAACTTTCGTTTTGCAGACGGCGTTATCCGAAGTTTTGCGAGAATGACTTATTCAGAAGTCAAGGCAATCCTTGTGGACCGCAATCAACAATTACGCTCGAAGTACGAAGCTCTTATTCCCTCATTTGAGCGAATGCTTGACTTGTACAAGGTGTTGAATTCTCAGAGAAAAGCTCGTGGTGCGATTGATTTTGAAAGGCCAGATGCTGAAGTTGTACTTGATGCTACTGGAAAGACAATCAATATCCGTGCTGAAGAGAGAAACATTGCTCACAGGATTATCGAAGAATTCATGCTTCTTGCAAACGAAGTGGTGGCTTCATATATCAGTAGCCAAAGCACTTCTTGTATTTATCGTGTGCATGAAAAGCCTGATGTTGAAACCGTGCAACAACTTGAGAATTTAATACAGCGTTTCGGCTATCGGCTACGTGCACCGTCCGAATCCTTGGTTCCCAAAATGTTCCAAAAGTTATTGGTCAGCTTGGAAGGAAAACATGAAGAAAGGTTTATCTCTTTGTTGGTCCTAAGATCGATGAAAAAAGCTGTGTACTCTTCTAAGAACATTGGCCACTACGCTCTTGCTAGTACCGCATATACACATTTCACATCTCCCATTAGGCGCTATCCGGATCTCGTTGTCCATCGAATACTGAGAAGCATACGGAGTGGAATGGAAAACGATAAAGAAGGTCTTCGAGCGATCGCCGAACACTGCTCGATTGCTGAACGACACGCTGCTGAAGCGGAACGAGAACTCATCGATTGGAAGAAAGTACGGTTTATGTCTCACAAGATTGGAGATGTTTTCAAAAGTTATGTGAGTGGAGTCGCTGGGTTCGGGCTTTATGTGGATCTATCGGACTTTTTTGTTGAGGGGTTAGTACATGTTAGAACCCTTACAGACGACTATTATCATTTCGATGAAAGACAACACATGCTTAAAGGTGCTGTGAGTGGCAGAGTTTTTAGACTTGGAGACGAGGTTAATGTACAACTTGTTCGTGCCAACCTTTCTGATCGACGATTAGAATTTATTATTGATGGGATGAAACCTAAAGAGAGATTTCGAAAACGCTCACACTACCGCTAAGTAATTACAATAGTTTCTAACCGCGATGCAATGCTACACAAGTGGCATGACTATAAACAGTGGAACAAGTTTTGTAGTTAGAGATGGCATATTATGTTGCTATGGCTACTTACGTGATAGGTGATGTCCAAGGATGTTTTATCACTCTAGAGCGACTTCTGCAGCGAGTACATTTTGATCCACTTAATGATGTCGTATGGCTAGTAGGCGATTTGGTGAATCGGGGTCCAGACTCTCTTAAAGTACTCCGCTGGGCAAGAGAAATGGGTGATCGTGTTGTTACCGTGCTTGGAAATCACGATATTCACTTAATTGATCGAGTTTGTGGAATAAGAGCCGAGCATGTCGATGACACCTTTCAGGATGTGTTGGAAGCACCTGATCGTGACAGTCTTATCACATGGCTCACCAATCGTCCTTTGTTACACACAGAAAAAGGGTATTTGATGATACATGCTGGGCTGCTCCCAGACTGGAGCATCGACGATGCTGTGAATCTTGCGAAAAAAGCTGAGGTTGGATTGCGTGGACAGTGTTTAAATGCGTATTTAAAGAATGTTCTTGACGCGTTAACAAGATTACGTACTTGTACGAAAACCGGTGACATGTGTCTTAATTTTACTGGGCCTCCACAAAAAGCTCCTACTGGGTTTCATCCTTGGTTTGACCTTGCGACTATTCCGGAAGGGACAACCGTTCTGTTCGGCCATTGGGCGAGTTTAGGTCTGTACATGGGAAAAAGAGTGGTCGGACTTGATACAGGCTGTGTTTGGGGTGGTGTGTTGACAGCATTTCGCCTCGAAGATCACTCGATCTTTCAAGAGCCGAGTGAACTCAGACGTTAAATTTATATGTTCGGGTTGTTCAAATCATAGCTTTATTGGTGCTTTAGTGAATACAAACGTCTATTTTTGAGTTGGCCAAGATTCCTCGCGGATAAGATTGAATGGATCGGAGGAGAAGGTGCGACGCCGTGGCGCACGTTCACTCATATCGTAGGAATCACCTGGTTGCAAAAAATAAAACTGCCCTGCATCAGATAACATTCGCTGGTTGTCATAGATTGCAACTAAGCTTTGTCCAATGACATTAAACTGGTCTCCTTGAACTACGATTGCTGTATTCTCATCGATGCCGATTCCCAGAAGGAGTGGGAATTTTTCGATAACGGGAATCAGGTCGAAGTGGCGATTTCGTGCAAGTAGATGTTGATCTATGGCGACGTTTTTGAGAAGACCAAATCCTTCTTCATGATCCCCCATCATTATAGTGTTGGTTTTTGTGTCACCTCTTACTAGATAAGATCCTTGTATCGTTGCGCCTGCAGAGGAGCCACCAACTACGCCTCCCCTTTTAAGAACGTTCTTTACTTCTATTTCTGTTCGAGTACCTAGGTAAGAATCGACCAGTCTCCATTGCCGTCCACCAGGGAACCAAACGCCTCTCGCATTTTGGATAGGTGCGACAAAAGCTTGATCGTTTGCTTCGGTACGGTCAAGGGTGTGGACTACGGTGATGTGCTTGACTCCAGCTGCTTTCCATCGTTCGATTCCGGGATAATACTGATCGTATTGTGTATCTCCCCCCGCTGTAGGAATTATCACTATAGGAGCTTCGTTCCCTCCTGCAAGCTCAATGAATCGTTTGACGATTGCGGTGTCACGCATAGCTCCTCCTACGATGACGAGGGAACCTCGCGATGGTCCTACATCTTGTGCGGTTGAGATGGTGTGATTTGTTAGAGCGAGTACTAGAACTAGGAATAATTTTCTCCACATAATGGGTTCCTTACTTATCAGATGTAGTTCGAATTATGTTAGTAAAACAAAAAACTATTTTAGCCAACGTTAGCATGTATTCAGCTATCATGCTTGCTGTGAAGCATGTTGTTGTTGGAACGGCAGGCCATATTGATCATGGCAAGAGTGCTCTTGTTCATCGGCTCACTGGAACTGACCCAGATCGTCTGAAGGAAGAAAAAGAGCGTGGTATTACCATTGAGCTTGGCTTTGCGTTCTTGATGAAGAGTTCTAATCTTTCCCTAGCATTCGTTGATGTTCCAGGGCATGAGCGATTTATTAAAAACATGCTGGCTGGCATAGGAGGAATTGATCTCGTCTTGCTCATAGTGGCTGCAGATGAGTCGGTAATGCCTCAGACTCGTGAGCATTTTGATATTTGTCGCCTCCTCAATGTTCGAAAAGGTGTAATTGTTTTAACCAAATGTGATCTTGTTGATAAGGAACTCCGTGAACTGGCGTGACTCGAAGTGAGAGAGTTAGTAAAAGGAAGCTTTCTAGATCGAGCACCCCTTGTGGAAGTATCTGCAAAAACGGGGGAGGGCTTTGAGGAACTTCAGGAAATACTGTTTAAAGAATCTAGCGAAGCCGAAGGAAGATACTTGGGTGGTTTGTTTCGGTTGCCAGTAGATCGTGTTTTCTCCATGAAAGGATTTGGTACCGTGGTAACCGGGACAATTCTTTCTGGTTCGATTCGAAAAGATGACGAGATTGAGATTTTACCTCGCGGTGGAACGGCGCGTGTTCGCAGTGTGCAGGTTAATGGTGAAGTGAAGGATATAGCTGGAGCAGGTCAAAGAGCAGCTCTTAACTTACAAGGTGTAGATATAACC
>CAZFLB010000063.1:0-2663 GCA_964518945.1 uncultured Acidobacteriota bacterium
GATGGGCATTGATGTTGAGCGGGAGGGTCGCGTTAGCCACGTGGTTGCCAGTATTGAGTTTGGTCAAGTACCCAGAGTTGGGCGAAATGAAGTAGTGGTTGGTTTTGAAATGGCACGTCAGCTCGAAATAGATGTTGGTGATGAGCTGGTACTAGTAGTGCCGGCAGCCGATGGTTCTATGGGTAATGATGTTTTTCAGACAAGTGGTATTTTTCGAACTGGCCTGGCGGAAATCGATAATTCTTATGGACTAGTCTCAATCGATGTTCTTCAGAATCTTTTGTCTTTGCCAACGAACCGAATCCATGAAGTTGCAGTAACGACGACGGAACCTTGGATTGCTGTTGATTTGGCAAGTCACATTGCAGAGCTAACTGTTCTAAGAGGACTCGACGTAAAAGTTGTGTCTTGGTCTGAGCTTCGTCCTGAAATGCTTGACTACACGAGTCTCATCGAATCTTATTATTTCATTCTAACGGGTATCGTTTTTGGAATTGCGATTTTTGGTGTAGCAAATACGATGTTGATGGCTACGTTTGAAAGACGTCGGGAGTTTGCAATAATGCTTGCACTTGGGACGACACCCATCCAACTTATTTTTACAATCGTCTGTGAGGCGCTGTCATTAGGTATTCTAAGCCTTTTTGGTGGCATTGCATTCACGTTCCCTTTGATGTTCTGGTTGCACAATGCACCACTAGATTTGAGTCTTTTTTATGGTGAATTCACAATGCTGGGTGCTCTGATGCGACCGGTCATTCGTGTTGAGTACAACTTTCAAGCTTCAATGTTGGCAGCTATCGCATTGTTAATTACAGCGCTGGTTGCTGCTTTGTATCCGGCGATTCAAGCTGCTCGTGTCCCTCCGGCAGATACCCTTTCCGAGATATGAAGGAACGCATTCAGGTAATTGTAATTTTAGCCCTTAGAAACTTGCGTCGACATTTGCGGCGGTCGTTGTTGACTTCAATTGCAATGATTATTGGCGGGTTTTTCTTGATGTTTTCATTGCCTCTTGGAGATGGTGCTCACGAAGCTTGGATCGAAAATGCTGTTCGTATGGGTGGAGGGCATATCACAATACAGCACCCTGATTTTCGAAGTAGTCAAAAGCTAAAAGACAATCTTTCATTGAGTGCACTGTCTAAGGTGAGGTCTTTACTCTCTAGAGCTGAGAACATAGAACATGTCCAAATTGTGTTACCGCAGCTTACTGTTGCTGGTTTGGTTAGCTCTCCCACGGGTGCGAGGCCAGCGCAGATCATGGGTGTCGATCCCGGTAACGGGACAACTTTCACTACTCTAGACGATAAAGTGTTAGAAGGCAGGTATCTTCAGCCCGATGACAGGTTGGCCGCATACGTTGGTGTTGGTCTCACAAAAAGTCTCAGCCTAAAACTCGGCTCCCGTTTCGTCGTTACGTCTCAGGATGCCACTGGTGACATTTCCGGACAATTATTACGAGTTGTTGGTATCTTCCATTCAGGAGTTCCTGAGGTTGATGAAGGATTAATTCATATACCAATGGCAACGGCGCAAGACTGGCTATACACAAATGGTGGCGTTACCAAGATTGCGCTGCTATTGGATAATAGTGAGCATGTGAATTTGCTTGTTCGCGATCTTGATTTGGCGTTATCTGAGCTGATCGATAGTGCTACTCTTGAGGTTGTAGGTTGGCGTGAGTCAATGCCAGCACTCGAGGCTGTGGTTGCCCTTGATGAGTTTGGTAACTATTTATTCCAAGGAATTCTTTTCGGGATTATCGCACTAGGTATAGTTAATACTATTTTGATGTCAGTGTTACATCGCTATCGAGAGTTTGGTGTGTTGCAGGCGATAGGTTTGAGCCCGAGTCAAACGGGAAGTCTTGTTTTTACTGAGGGAGTGATTCTTACCGTCTTGAGTGGAATTATTGGTATTGGGCTAGGACTTTTTGTAACTTGGTTTTTTTGGAGGAATGGTCTGGATATTTCTGGGATGATGACGAGCGATTTCGATTTTTCGGGTGTTGTGATGGATCCTGTGATTGTTCCAGTATTTAAGTTCAAGCGTTTTGTTCAAGCATTGCTGTTCATTCTGTCAGTTGGTGTTCTTGCCTCTCTATACCCTGCGTACCGAGCAGCACATGTTAATGTTGCAGAGGCTATGAAATTTGAGAGGTAAACACATTTATTTATGAGTCTGGAACAAAACAATTCAGCAGTGCAAATTGACAATGCTTGGAAGATTTTCCAGCAGGAAGCAGAAGAAGTACAAGCTGTTAGGGGAGTCACCATGTCGATAGAGAGTGGTGAATTTACAGCACTAGCTGGGCCATCTGGTTCTGGAAAGACGACACTTTTGAATCTGATGGGAGGACTGACGAGACCTACTAGGGGTCGAGTTTTCATTGCTGGAAATGATCTCACCGCTATGTCGAAAATCGAATTGGCTCGGCTTAGGCTTGAAAAAGTGGGGTTTGTTTTCCAGGCATATAATCTTTTACCGGTATTAACAGCTATGGAGAATGCCGAGTTTCCGTTGCTTCTACAGGGAGTAGATCTGGAGGAACGACGTATTCGTGTTCGTGAACTTTTCGCGAGAACTGGGCTTGTTGGACTTGAAAATCGAAGACCGGGAAAACTTTCGGGGGGACAGCAACAAAGAGTGGCTGTGATTCG
>CAZFLB010000064.1:0-3481 GCA_964518945.1 uncultured Acidobacteriota bacterium
AACCCCAACATCATAGGCCGGGTTTAATCCAACCACCTACGAGTTCAAGCTTTTTCAACACAGATATAACATAACTCTCTTGCCAAGGTCCGGCAGCAACCTGCACGCCGATGGGTAACCCATAACGAGAGCTGCCAGCACGTACAGTACCACATGGCCAACCTAAAAGATTGAAAGTCATCATATAACTAAACATCTCAGCGAACCCTGGATACTGTTGCTCTTTGTACGAGCCTCCATGCCGCATTGCTGATTGTGTACTCACAGGACATATTATTGCGTCATAATCTTGCATAAACTTGTTCATCTCGTCCCTAAATAAAGCCCATTCATTAACGAGAGCAGTTACACCCTTAGCATCTAGGCGTCGTCCTGACTGTTGCTCCAGACTGAGCGCAGTATAGTGATGCATATTCTGCGTACCCCAGCTATCTAGCAAATCCCGCGCTCCTAAGCCTCCATCACAACTCATTAGTTGATAGTATATTTCATGTGATCTACCAATTGCAGGAGGTCTATGGCAAACAATATTAGCCCCAGCTGCAGCTAATTCATCAACACATGCTTGTACAACGTCAACTACCTCATTGTCTGGGCTAACAATACCGTTATCCATAAAATACGCGATCCGCATTTGATTTATTGGAACCTCCTGGTCGAAATCAAGAGGCATGGATTTTGTAGTTGGATCCTGATCATCGCAACCACAAATCAAGCTCAAACCCAGAATTATATCCTCGACATAGCGTGCCACAATACTTATTTGCCACAAGGAATTCAACATTCCGCCAGGTGGCGGCACATGCCCTATTTTCGGGGTGCGCCCAGTAGTTGGCTTAAAACCCGCTAATCCACAACAATGTGCCGGCCATCGAGCACTACCACCTCCATCCGTACATATACCTATAGCAGACCCCCCAGATGCGACTATAGATGCCTCGCCACCGCTACTTCCACCACTTGTTCGGGTCAAGTCATACGGATTGTTCGTTCTTCCATACACTATATTATCAGTTTCATATCCCATCCCTAGTTCAGGAACATTAGTCTTGCCAATCAATATCCCACAAGCCATTTTAAACCTCGAGACTACAATAGCATCCTCAGTCGGTATATTGTCACGTAGTCCCTCAGTGCCACAAGCACATGCGATCCCTTGCGTCCCAATATTGTCTTTTACTGTAAAAGGAACGCCGTGAAGAGGCCCAATTGCATCGCCAGACCCTAATGTTTTATCGGCAGCAATAGCCTGTTCTATAGTCTTATCCCGGTCAGCTTGCACAACTGCGGTTATGCTTGGGTTTACTTCGTCTATCCGCTGAAAGTACGCCTCAACCACATCTTGCGATGACACATGACCGTTTTTTATTAATTCTGCTATTGACTTTGCCGAAAGGAAACAAATGTTATCCATATATGATCAAAACAGTGAACCTATACATCCGCATAACTATAAATCATTTTAGCATATCGATTAGATTTAGGCCCCCTTCGTCCACCAATCACCTTGGTCAACTGCACCCACAAAATCACACATGGCATCCAGACATAATATTGCTATAATACAAATTGAAGATTTCTATCACATTAACCACAAGGAGAAGCAAAATGTACGGAACTATATTTAACCTAAAAATCAAGCATGGTCATCAAAAAGATGTTTTAGACTCATTATCTGACGAGACTCCTCCGGGAGCAATCGCATGGTACGTGATGGAACCAGATGACAGATCAAAAGACCTTATTGGAGTTGCGATATTTAAGAGCAAAGAAGCATATCAAGCAAACGCCGAAAGCCCTGAACAACACGAACGGTTTATGAAGGCGATGATGTATTTAGAAGAGGAACCACAGTGGACTGACGGGAAATATATAGTTACTCAAGTAGTCTAGGCTACGATAACTTCCGAACTCCTCTACACGCTCTAGCAGAATGCCTATTCCTAGCTCTGCATTCCTCCTAATTCACACAGAGCGTGTAGCTCTCCTACATGATTGCCTTCATGCCAACACAGGAATGCCATATTCTCTACTATTGTAGGACCATAATCGGGATGCAAATCAATGTAATTGGGTGGCGCCTCGAGCATATTCACAGGATCCCCCAACAACCAGTCACTCACTATCCCATAACTCTCATTGAGATTCTCTAACAATACCGACAACTCAACACATATACTATCTGAGGTTATGCGTTGAGAGCCATAAGAATAGGGCATTCTCTGTTCTTCTGTCAGTAATGTTTCTTGGTTATTGCATGCTAGCATAGAATCTCTATACACTGCAATATGACCTAGCACCCAATTCATACAGTTACTTTCTCCTGGCAACTGCAGCAAACTATCGCTCTGCGTCAACCCTGATACAGATTTTTCAATAAAATTCTGGTTTCGTCTTACCATTGTATGCAAAATAAGTGCATTATTCATAACAATTCCTCAGCGTTATCCTATTCAATAAAAAAATATAGTGCTAGCTTTTGGCACCCTTTATATATTTCGCCAGACTAGCGTTGCCCTCTACTCTCAAAGTAGATAAAATCAATCAAAAACACTGCGCCGAGCAATACTGATTTGACCGTACTATCCCATTCCGCAGGCCAAGTTACTCCAAAGTCGTCTGCATTACTAATTGTTTCCTTGATAAAGCCACCCCATTTCTTTGTAATTTTGCCCTGTTCTTCTCCCTTACTATCCTTTATATAGAATGTCCACGGACTTAGCAAAGGGCTTTCTATGTAATAGTTCTCCTGAACCCCAGCACAACTTACAATATACGATCTGTTCAACAGAGCAAACTGACGCTCTACTACACCAAGCAGCTCGCCCTGTCCATTTTCAACTTCTACACGATGAAAGTACCATCTAAAAGCCCGTGTAATTTTAAGCGAAATTGCATCGCTTCCGTCAGCCAATATTCGTATAACAAATGGCCGCAATGCCCTCAGGAAGATACGCATCATTGTCGACCCTGATTCTTCAGCCGCTACATACAGTTGCTGACCATGCACATCTTCTATCGAATATGCATTTTTTGTTTCAAATCCAGTAATTATCTCTGCCAATTCCCTGCGTTGCCTAACAACAAGATCGCTAACGGAGTTTAGGTTTTCCATTTATACCCCCTGCAACCAATTCAATCCTAACCATGTAAAAACTTTTTCTAAAATCACATTCCAGGCCTTTTGAGCATGTGCTCTTGCACAAGACCAGCATACATCTCCGGCCTACGATCAGCAATCCGGTCTGTCATATGCTCTCTCCCACCATGCATACGGAGCTTCTTCCTAGCAACATCTGGATCTATGTCAGCATAAATAATTGTCTCCTCATCTTTACCTGCAATTGCCATCACATCCCCGTTAGGTGCGCATATACTACTAGTTCCAATAAACTGGTTGCTGTGCTCAACTCCTACCCTATTTACTGCAATGTAATACACGCCATTTTCAAGCGCCCTTGTTCTAATTACATGTTCAGCT
>CAZFLB010000065.1:0-5336 GCA_964518945.1 uncultured Acidobacteriota bacterium
GATAGCTTCCTCCACCAGGACGTTGTTCGCCATTGCGCTGCAAAAAAAGAATCGTATCCACAGTGTCTTCACCGCCACGCTCACGAGCAATATCACCGACGGTACGGCCGATAAGAGCTTCATCGATGTAGCCAAGAATCAAAATGTTGTCAGCCCCTCGAGCTTTCTCAATTTCGTACAGGATGTCACGCCGTATCTTGTAGGCCGTCTCTGGATCCTCTAGGCGTCTCTCTAGATTTTCTTTTGCGCGCGCAAACGGCTCATCGTAAAGCCGTCGCAATCCGAAATCTTGACCGCCAATATCAACACCTTCGTCAACAAGTTCCCAAGCAGGAACTAATCCAACGTTAGGTGTATTTCCGTAAGACTCATATCCATAGGTGTCCCAGTACACTTCGACACCACGGAGTCTAGCCTCGTTCATTAAGCGCACCATCGCATCGGCTGCACCTGCAAACCCAGTACCGATAACTTTGACATGTGTTGCCATAGCTGGCACTCCAGTGGCTTCGGAAATTTCAATCGTCTCACGAGTCGCCTCAATACCGTCAACAGCATCATCACCCATACTGGCATTCCACCATCGCGGAGACTTACCCTCCGCACGCTGGTGTCCGTGATAAAACCCGCCATATGGCTTTACAACTTGAGTTAGCTCGATTAATTCCTGTGTGTCACTCCATCGTCCCGGTGCTCCTTCGAGTCCCGTTGAAAAACCAAACGCTCCCTCCTCCATACCCTGCTTAACGAGAGCTTTCATCTTCTCCATTTCTTCAGGGGTTGCCAACCTTTGAGCATTGAAACCCATTGCTCGCTCACGAACACCGTTGTGACCAACCACAGCAAAAACGTTGAGACTGAGCCCATCCTTCCGATAACGGTCTAAATGCTCACCTATGGGCCAAAGAAATCCTCCATCTGGATTCAGAAGTGCGGTTGTAATCCCTTGTGTAAGACTTTGCCGATCTACTACAAGATCAGGGTCATGGAAATTCATCATTGCATGTGAGTGCATATCGATGAACCCAGGTGTAATAAACAATCCAGTTGCATCAATCGTCCTCTTCGCAGTAGCGCCTTGAAGAGAACCTATCTTTGCAATAACACCACCATGGACAGCAACGTCGGCATACACAAATGGATTACCGCTACCATCAATCACTCGACCATTAGCGATAATTAAATCGTACTCTTCCTGTGCGTAAACTGAGATACCTATGACGAGTCCAACAAAAACAAATACCCAACGGTTGCGACGCATTATCTAAACCCTCCTAAGGTACAGGACCATAGCTTACTCGACAGTTATAAAATAACCCATACAGAGTCAAGTAAACACATACCCCTTTCCGCCTTATATTCTCCATCCTAAATCGTCAATTAATTGTTATGACTCCGATGGTGACGAACATGTATACGTGCAACGTCACCCATGTAGCCTCCCACACCGGCGTTCGCGGCAGTTTCTAGAAATTCATATCCGACATCACAGTCTCCCGTCACCTCTAGATATAAACCAACGTAAAGTGCTGCGTAAAATTTACTCAGTGCCCCTGCTCCAGCAGCAGCCACAACCTCTTCATAGGTCATTTTTCCAGCAAAAAGTTTGTAGACTTCAGCCATAGGTACTCGTTGATCGGTGCCTACGGGCAGAAGACTACTACGAGCCTTGTCTACACCTTCACTACGAGCTACACACAGGAAATGCCAAACTGCATTTTCTACATCGTTAGGATTTACAGTTCGGTGTATCTCGAATTGACGTTCGCATGCTTTGAAACGACCCGCATAATATTGAGAGATACCACGCTGCCAAAGCCATGGTTCTCGAACTTCCGAAAGTTCTACCACGCGATCGAAATCATCAACTGCAGCATCGTTGTCACCAAGACGAAACAGCACTTGACCTCGTAGCATCGGGCCTCTCCAATCCCTAGGGAATTCTTCAATAAATTGTTGATAGCTCAACAGAGCTTTCTTTAAATCACCTTCGGCTTCCAATTGCTGTCCACGAATCAGGTGTTGCTCTGAAGGTGTTTGAGGCAAGAAGTTCCGCAGTGCTGGCTTTGAAAGACCAACAAACACAAATGAAATGATTGCAATCCATTGTGGCATACAAACTCGTGCTCTTAATAACCGATTGCGTAGTATTGACCGAAAACTTTCGCTATAACAATTTCGTCCAACACCACCTAATTAAAAACTATAGAGTAATCATTGAATCGCTTCAAGAATAGCCTTCAGCGCTGTGTCTGCTTTTGTTTTACCAATACTTGGTGAGCTTGAAGCATCATAGTCTGTTAATCGCGCAACTACGACCTCTCGAGAAGGGATAACGATGGTATTCTGGCCTCCTGCCCCAGAAGCGTAGTACGCGTCTGGAGGCGCATTCCAGGTACCAGTCGTATTTAGCCACCACATACCGCCATAGCGCGAAGTGCTGGGCTTACCCTCTTCATTATCCCAAGCCGGTGCAGGTGTTCGAACGAAATCTACAAATCCTTCCGGTAAAAGTCGCTTCCCATTCCAAACACCATCTTGAAGATAGAGTTGCCCAAGTCGGGCCCAGTCTCGTGCTCGACCAAGCTCATACCCAGACGAAACAAAATTGCCATGAGGGTCGGTCTCCAGAATCAGTTTACGAATACCGATTTCATCAAAGAGCTCGCGCTGTGGATAAGTCAAATACTCTCCCCCACGCTCCAAAACCGTTCGTTTCACAATATAACCGAGGGTAAGAGGATCCGTATTGCGATATCGGCCAACCGTATTGGGTTCGTATTGAAGCGGACGGCTCGTTACGTAACGAAAAACATCGATTGCACCCGAATACACGTAATAGTGATCTGGATAAGGTCCAGTCCAATCTAATCCACCAGACTCGTTTGGCGTCGCCACCTCATAAAGAGAAAATTGCAATCCACTCGACATACGCAACAAATCGGAAACACGAATCACTCCACGAGGATCACCCTCCACGCGCCAGGCAGGCACTGGTGCGGGATCGTCTAGCCCAAAATGTCCATCTTGTATCAACCGTGCAGCAAGGGTAGCCGTTAGACTTTTCCCCATCGACCAATTTTCCAAAAGCGTATCCTTCGTAATGCCTGCGGCATACTTCTCCCCAATCAGTCGACCTTTATAAAGTACAACCATTGCTGACAGTGGCGAGGGGTCTTCAAAGGCAATTCCCAATGCTGCCTCAATCTTCTCCTTATCAACTTCAGGAGCAAAAGGCTCATCCGGAAGGACATCTCCCATCGGCCATGAGGTTGTATCCCGATCTGGCAAACTAGTAACAACAGGAACAGGGTCGAAATAAATACCGTCATAGTCGTCAGGGTGAATGACACAGCCTTGGTCACCATAGCGCCTCGAGGTACGGGTAATCGTTTCACTCCCCTCTAGTACATGAGATGCACGAACGAGTTGTGTCTCGTCATCGATTTCATAGCTCAATCCATCGATTAAATCGTCAGAAACTTTTCCCAGATGAACAGCAACTCGCTGTGCATGCGCAACCGCAAAATCTTCAGGATGCTTAGAAATAAACATCATTGAACAAAGAGTTTTTGCATACATTGCCGTTCCGAGATTACGACGATCTTCGTTCTTTGCTTCCCGAATCGGACGGTTGTCAACATCATCACTAACAAGGTTCGCTTTGTCCGGAGGAGACTGACAACCCAAAGCCAATCCAAAAATAAAGCCAATACTAAGAATTTTTCTTATATTCATAACGATACAAAACATACCATTTAACAGACTCCTTGAGAAACAACATCCGTTCATTGAACTAGCTTGGTTGGGAACCGACCACTTTAAAATAGATGTACTACAAACACCTTGAGGAAGTTGCGCTATATTATGGGCTGACTGCTTAGGAGGAACCTTGAGTCTTGGATTTATTGTAGTTTTAGACCATGAAGTTACAGGCCTTGACCCGACCCAAATAGACGGACGGATTCTCGCAGCCAACCGTCACTCACTAGACGCAGCCGCGCATGAATTCGACTTACCCGGACTCGGTGAATTTGTTGCATTCAGCCAAGCGGAAGCTGAAACACTTGCCGAAGATATGAAGTTCGACACGCCAACTTCAGTAAGTCAAACGGGCAGATGGTTTTCCTGTACAGACGGCCTCGAAGTAGTACGTGCAATCAAAAGCTACTTAGAGGACACACCAGACGCAATCGACCAAGTGGAGTCAGTCATCAAAGGACTCAATGAATTGGAACACGTACTACAAACTGCAGACAGCGCAGGAGCAAAATTTCGTCTCAGTATCGATTACTAACAATAAAAATCTTCCAGCTGCTCCTCGGCAGAGTGCGTAGTTGCCAACGACACCGAAATCAGTGTTGCACAAGATAGCGCCCAACCAATGTACGATGGCGCAAAACCAAACGGTTGGTCAGCCCATGTCCAAATTACTGCTCCAATACCTCCAGCAATTATGCTCCAGAATGCACCCGTAGCGGTTGTACGCTTCCAAAATAGAAGTCCCAACATCGGGAAAAAAAGTCCTGCCGCACCGAACGTATAGGCATACAGGATCAGGTCAAGTACTTTAGGAAAGACATAAGCAATACCAATTGCACAAACTCCCATAACTACGGTCGTGATGCGAGATAATTTCACAATCTCTTTGTCCATAGCTTTCGGGTTTAAATATTTTCGGTAAATATCATTAACGATAATTGACACGGGACCAATCAAACATGAATCTGCCGTTGACATTAATGCCGCAATGTAAGCAGCAACTACGAGTCCTGACAAACCGATAGGTAACAGCGCTAACACCATTGTCGGTGTTGCAAGTTCTGGATCGACCAACTCTGGTGTAAGCATACGGGCAAACATGCCAACTAACGTGCTTCCAATAGCAAACAATGGCCACTCGATAGGGATACCAGTCAGAATAAAAGCATTTCGAGCTGTTCGTTCATCACGCGCCGCTATAATCCTTTGAAATCCAGCAATGCTAATAAACCAAACAGGAAAGATTGTTAGAAACCATCCCAAAGTTTGTTTCCAACCAGCTGCACCCCAATGAATCATTGATTCGGTTTCTTCCGAAGATTGAAAAAAGAAAATCATTTGTTCAACCCCGCCGACCTTCACTAATCCTATCGGCACAAGAATGAAGACAACCCCTACAAGTAAAATGGTCATCTGAAATGCGTCTGTGAAAATGACGGCTTTTAGTCCACCCATTGCCGTATATGTCACAATGACAGTTCCTGCAACTAAGACCGCGAGAGGCAGTTCTAGTCCAACTGTGGCCTGCAGAAGTTTTCCACCGGCAATAATTTGTCCACCGACAAATGCGAACC
>CAZFLB010000066.1:0-6049 GCA_964518945.1 uncultured Acidobacteriota bacterium
GCCCCAGCTTGTTGCAAGTAATACTGTTGCAAGCGAGATAAACAAACCCACTCTGTAGATTCGGCAGTATTTTCCGCGCATCTAAGTGCTAGTGCCCGTTCCTAAACCACATTAGATAGGTCCTAAGCATCATCGAAAATTCAGAAACCATCCGTTCTGGAACTAAACCAACGCTCAAGGAACGCCGTAAACACAACTGTCAAAAACTCGCTTTATTCTGGTTTGGGTTCTTCGAAGTTGCAAAATAATGGAAGCGTTGACTGAATAAATCACTTTTACATGTTTCCTGAAAAACAAAAAAATATTTCCTGGCGAACAGAATTACTGAACAATCTCATCTTGATAGTCTCTAAGTGGGAGGTTCTTCTTTCTGAAAACGATACCCCATACCACGAACCGTCATAATGAATCTAGGCAACTGCGGATCTGGTTCGAGCTTCTGCCTAAGTTTTGCAACGTGAACATCTACCGTTCGAGTATTCGGAATAAAATTGTACCCCCAAACAATATTAAGTAGTTGGTCACGTGTAATTACATTGTCCCTATTTTGTATCAAGAATTTAAGTAGTTTAAATTCGCCCGCTGACAGCTGCACCTGCTCACCTGATCGAAAAACTTCAGCACTCCGAAACTTCACTACCACGTTTCCAAAACTAAACGAATCCAAAAATTGGTCTGGAGATATTGGGGCTCGACGCAACAAAGCTCCTATTCGCGCAAGAAGCTCCGTAGAGTCGAAAGGCTTTGTCAAATAGTCGTCAGCTCCAATACGTAACCCCTTTACTTTGTCAGCGGTACTGTCCCGTGCTGTAAGCATTAATACTGCTGATTTAACACCATGTTCTCGCAAACCACGACATACTTCATACCCGTCCTTCTTTGGGAGCATGATGTCTAAAATAATCAAATCGTAAACATGTGCAAGAGCACGATACAAACCCGATTTTCCATCCGACTCACAATCAACTTGGTAGCCTTCATTACCTAGACGATCACTTAGGGCTAACAACATCCCTGGCTCGTCCTCAACAAGAAGGATGCGACCCGACATACTTATATCTCAAGTGCCAACAGGTAGAAAAACTTTAAAACAACTACCGCCATCAGAAAGACTTTCGGCTCTAACGTTTCCACCATGAGAATCGACTACGTGCTTGACAAGACTCAAGCCAATTCCACTACCCTCAACTTGGTTGTCTCTAGCCGCTTTACCACGATAGAAAGGTTTGAAAATATGAGGCAGATCAACAGATGCTATACCCGGCCCTTCATCACGAATTTCTATTTCCACTACCCCAGTATTTGCAACCGTCGTCTCCCTAGCCTTCACTAATACCGAACCTCTTTCACCACCATGTTTTTGTGCGTTGGAAAAAAGATTCTGTAATGCGGAAGTTAACGCAGCGACATCACCGGTGACTTCCGGCAAGTTCGGTGCTAAATCTTTTCGCACATTAATACCAGACAAATCTATACCCTGAAGAGCTACCTCAACCATTTCCATGACGTTGATAGGCTGAAATTCCATCGCCTCCATTGACCCCGACTCTATTCGAGAATGTAAGAGAGCGCTTTCGACAACCCTTGAAAGGCGACGACTCTCTTTGTGAATTACTTTGCCGTAGGTTTTAGCCTTAGACAAATCCGTCACAACATCATCAGCAAGGTTCTCACTCGCAAACCCAATAACAGACAGTGGAGTCCTTAACTCATGCGCTATTCTTGCTACGAACTCAAGCTGCATTCGAGCCCACATGGCAGCTTTACGCGTTGTTAGCTGTAAAAGCACAATTGCCCCCGCTAAAAGTAGAAGGATGCCAAAACTTATACAAATATGCCGAAATCGATTCGCGTATACTGCCGCTGCTAAAGCTCCAGGTTGGTGGCGAAGATACAATCTCCATCGGTGTTCAGTTGCACCTGTAGGCAAACCCTCTATCCAGTCAAAGCTGAAATCCCGCGTGTGTAATCCGAAAAACGGTACGCTCACCGTATCTTCATAAGACGTTACTTCCTCCAACGAAAGACTAGAAAGAGACCTGTGAATAACATTTCCGGGTTCTTCGTCCTCAACAAGAATCCAGTCGTAGTTAATAGGAAGGTCTCCCGAAAACAACTGAACTTGCTCACTCAACAACTTCTCTGTAATAACTGAAATATCCAATGCAACTACTGTCCACCTCCTCGGTTCTTTTCCGTGCTGAGGCACAACAATCCCAGGTATCCCGACTTGGAGTGGATTAATACTGAAATGGTTACTAAATTGTTCCCCCTCATCTGCCTATTTACGACTCATAATCGCACGTATCGGCTCAATTTCCGTGGGAAAGTCAATTTTCTGGAAAACCTCCGCAACAGGATCTAGTCTTTCCAGTGTAAATTTTTTCTCTTCATAAACTTTGAGCCAGTAAACATCTTTAACCAAACTAGCATGAGGTGCAGAATCAAAGCGTTCCTTGAAACTCTTTTTCATCGCCTCTGCAGCCTGCGGCAGCTCCTCCTCACGTATATGAAAAGCTTGGTAGATGTTCGCGAGTTCTCTGTCGAACACAGCCGAAAACTGTGTCACGGCTGAATATAGACTGTCTGTTCGGTGCTTGTGCTCTAGTCGCGACAGTTCTTCTGACCAAGAATATTGCATATATGCCAGGACAGGTAGAAGCGATCCTATCAGTAATAGGAGAAGCAAGGTCGTTTTCGAACCCCAAGATCTCATCAACCTTATTCTACCGCCAAAAGCTTTGGTACAGTATTACTTCGTGACGTTCATCAAATATTCGCACCAAAGGAGCAGAGAATTCGTAGCACTCTTTATATTCTCAACCAATACAATTGTTTGAAAACACTACGTCAGTTAAATTGGACCACGACCTAGGTTGAGCTACCATCTAACCATGCAAGAACCTAGCGTCTCCTCTCAGACACAAAGTCTCAAACTCGTTGTTGCAGCCTTTGTCTGCATAGTGTTCATGTTTGGCGTACCAACTATGATGATGCCCGTCATTTATTCTCCTCTTATAGACGAATTCGGCTGGAGTCGTGCACAAGTCACATTGATAGCAACAATAAAATTTGGCGCAGGAGCGGTCCTGGGCATTGTTTTTGGCGTAGTCATAGATCGTATGTCCATAAGAAAGATCGTCCTGTTCTGTGGAGTCCTATCAGGGTTAGCGATGCTCGCATTTCTAACGATCTACTCACTAATTAGCTATTACCTAGTGGGCTTGGCCCTGGGGTTAGGTTCCGTCGGCATTATGATTGCAATGAAGGTGTTCGTATCTAGAGCCTTTGGAAGACATCAAGGGCTTGCAGTCGGCACAGCATTAATAGGGACCAGTGTTGCGGGAACACTTACGCCAGTAATTACTGACAGCCTCATCGAAGTTATGGGTTGGAGAAATGCTGTCGCAACAATGAGCGCCGGGATTTGGTTTATCGCACTGCCTGTATTTCTTACAATCGTTCGTAATGAACCAGAAGAAGAGAAGCCAAGAACTGAAGATGGCACAGAAACGCTGACAAACTTATTAGTGAATCACTCATTTTGGCTACTTGGAATCGCTGTGCTCCTAATTGGGTTTGTGGACCAGGCAATTGTCCAACACTTAGTGCTATACATAGACAAAGATCTAGGCTTTGGTCGATCGACCGCTTCATGGGTAAAGTCACTTGTATTTCTCGTAAGTGTCTTCGGAAAAATCGGTTTTGGATGGTTCTATGATAGGTTTTCGGTCAGAGGAGTATTCGTTTGTTATTTGCTAATGGCGATGTCCGTTTTAATCGCAATTCCAATTCAAGGTGTAATTCTCCTAGGGATTTTTGCCGTCGTTCGGGGATTAGCCCATGGCGGCGCAATCGTTGACATACCAGTTCTTGCAAAACACTGCTTTGGGCCTAAGCTTCTAGGTCGTAGTATTGGCCTTCTAACAGCATGTGTAACACTCGGTTTTGCAGCCGGGCCTCCTATTGTAGGCTACATTTATGACACGCAAGGAAGCTACCACACCGCCTTTGTCATCCTCTCCATCATGAGTTTGATCGCTGGTATTGCTGTTCTGTCTGCCAGCCCTGCATACTGGGAAAAACACCTCCGACCAGAGCGTGTAAACTACACACAATAACGGATACATGGACAAGTTCACGATAGCTCCACATATGAGGCTCCAGGAATGGGTAGCTGAGGAAAAAGGTTATTTTAACGATGAGGGCCTCAATTATGAATTTCGAGATGTGAGGCCAGATGCAAAGTCCATTAAAACCACCGAAGACTTACCTGCTGAAATACTCAGAGGTGCATATCAAACTTTCGAAGGCCAAGGCCGAGCCTGTGATATCAGCTCAGCATGTCATTGGACTGTAAATGTTGCTGCATCAAATGGTCATGGCCGATTATGGGGAGAAGCTTATTCAGTTACACCGGGAGGAATTTACGTTTCCCCCAGTTCTACAATACAGAACCCAACAGAACTATCCGGGGTTCCTATTACTGTGGGCTTTCAATCAGGAAGTCACTATTCCACTATCCAAGGACTAGAGCCGTTCCTTGCACGTGAGAACATTCGACTCCATTTTGGTGGGTTGCTCTTTCAACGTCTAGAACTCTTCCTTGATGGCAAAGTACCTGCAGCTAATCTTTTTGGTGGACCTCTTTACTTTGTAGAACAACTCGGATATCGAAAAATTCTTGATACCAGTTTCATGATCGCAGCAATGATTCCAGATCATGTGAATGTCGAAGAAGTTCGAAAGTTTTATAGAGCGCTGAAACGTGCTCAAAGTGACATTGACTTACATCCTGAAAGATACACCCATTACTATCGGAACGAATTCCCTCCCCAATTCCTCAAAAAGATGGATACTCGCACATTCGGCCCCGGTGAACGTATTGTTTTCGAGAAATACACTCACGAAATGTTCGAACAAACTCAGCAATGGATTAAAGATTGGGAGATATTTGACCCTCTTAAGATCAAAGCTTCATCTTACGAAACCGCTGTAGTCTCTTCTTCAACATAATGTGATGGCACAGATTACATTCGGACTCAGCAGTTCTCACGGACCGCTTTTATCAACCCCACCAGACCAATGGACACTTCGTGTCCAAGCAGACCGTGAAAACAACAAGCTTGCGTTTCGTGGAAAAACATACGGGTTTGATGAGCTTGTCCAACTTCGTTTTTCAGAAAACTTAAATGAACAAACAAAACTAGCTATTAGAACAGACCGACATGCAGCGTGCCAAAAAGCAATTAAGCAACTGGCCCAAGCACTGAAACAAGCCGCACCAGATGTTCTACTGCTTATCGGAAATGACCAGCGTGAAATTTTTACTGAGTCATTAACTCCGGCCTTTAGTATTCTCCATGGCGAAAGTTTTAAAAACATAGCACTAAACGAAAAGCAACTGTTAGAGCTCAAGCCAGGGCTGGCGATTGCGCACTGGGCCAACGTGCCAAAAAAAACTGTAACCTATCCGTGCGTCCCTGAACTGGGGAGACACCTAATAGAATCTCTAACAAAAGAGAATTTTGATATTACTGCAATGAAGATGCTTCCTGAGGGCCCTCAGGGACGGAGAGGCATACCTCACGCCTACGGTTTCATCTATAGCCGTATCATGAACGACATAACCATCCCCGCTGTACCCATAGTTCTCAATACCTTCTATCCACCTAATCAGCCCACAGTAAAGCGCTGTTTTGAATTCGGAGAAGCTATTCGCCGAAGTATTGAGTCCTGGGATCAGGATGTTTCTGTAGGAGTGATATCCTCAGGTGGACTAAGCCATTTCGTAATCGATGAAACATTTGACAAAGAAGTGCTCTCAGCTCTGCAATCCAAACAGAAAGAGCGCATTATATCTATTCCTTCTCATTTCTTTCGCTCAGGAACATCCGAAACCAAAAAAAAATAACTAAGATAAATCATTAATTACTTCTGCTTTATCAAATATTTTTATAAGAGTTTTAAATTTTGATAAATTTGTATTTTCTTTTTCTATTTTTTTAATCTCTTTTTCTGCTAGTAAAAACAAGTCTTCATTTAAAAT
>CAZFLB010000067.1:0-8766 GCA_964518945.1 uncultured Acidobacteriota bacterium
CGTAGTTCTGGGTCGAGTCGGAATAGATAGTACGGAGGGGGAAATATAAGCTGCAATGTTGCAGTTATCAAAAAGAGTTGATTATGCACTTATGGCGCTCATGCACTTGGCGAAACATGAGAGGTGTTTGTCTGCAAGAGGCATCGCTGAGAGCTATGCGATTCCGCAGGATCTTTTAGCGAAAATTCTTCAGAAGCTGGCTCGTGAGGGCTTTGTTATGTCTCAGCATGGAACTAAGGGTGGATATCGTCTTGCTAGGCCTGCTCACCAGATTTCAGTGATGAGTGTCATTGAGGCTGTGGAAGGTCGTTTAGCCTTAACTCATTGTCTTAGTGGGTTTGGTGCTTGTGAACAATTTGATACGTGTAACATCAAAAGCCCTCTGCAAAGACTAAACGATCATGTTTTGATGACTCTCTCTCGCATGACAATTGCCTCTATGTGCGATGACGATTATCAATTCTATGACAGTGGTGAGCCAATTCTTCCGCATACTCAGACGATAGTAGTTTGAGGTTGACGAAAGCATAAAGGTACTGATTTGATGAGCACATCTACGGATAAACTTCAGGACATCGTAAAAAAGGACTATGAATACGGTTTTGTTACTGAGATAGAACAAGAGACGATTCCCAAAGGGCTGGACGAGTCGGTTGTCCGAACGATTTCGGATAAGAAGGAAGAACCGGATTGGTTGCTAGAATGGAGGCTTAAGGCCTATCGATACTGGCTAGAGATGAAGGAACCGTCTTGGCCGAAGGTAAACTACCCACCTATAGAATATCAGAACATCCGCTACTATTCGGCACCTAAGATACAAGGTGATAAGCCGAAGAGTCTTGATGAAGTTGATCCAGAGCTTCTAAAGACATACGAAAAACTTGGTATTTCTCTCAGTGAGCAAGAGCGTCTGACCGGAGTTGCAGTTGATGCAGTGTTCGACAGCGTGTCAGTTGCAACAACATTTAAAGATAAGCTCTCAGATCTCGGCATTATATTTTGTAGTTTCTCTGAGGCAGTCAAAGAGTATCCAGCAATTGTGCAAAAGTATCTCGGCAGTGTTGTCCCTGTGACCGACAATTTTTTTGCTGCATTGAATTCGGCTGTTTTTAGTGACGGGTCTTTTGTTTTTGTACCTAAGGGGGTTCGATGTCCAATGGAGCTCTCCACATATTTTCGTATTAATGCATCTGAAACAGGACAGTTTGAACGGACCCTTATTGTTGCAGAGGAAGCCAGTTATGTAAGTTATCTAGAGGGATGTACTGCTCCTATGCGTGATGACAACCAGTTGCACGCAGCTGTAGTCGAGTTAGTAGCGCTTGACGATTCTGAAATCAAATACTCTACAGTTCAAAACTGGTATCCAGGAGATAAAGAAGGAAAGGGCGGTATCTACAATTTTGTAACGAAACGGGGTAAGTGTGCGGGCGATCGTTCAAAAATTTCTTGGACACAGGTTGAAACGGGTTCAGCGATTACTTGGAAATATCCCAGTTGTATTTTGTTGGGAGATGATTCGACAGGAGCATTTTATTCTGTTGCGTTGGTGAACAATTATCAACAGGCAGATACTGGTACGAAAATGATTCACATCGGTAAGAACACGAAAAGCACGATTGTCTCGAAAGGCATTTCGGCCGGACGAGGACAGAATACTTACCGAGGACAAGTCAAGATTCAAAAAAGTGCTAAAGGTGCTCGCAATTTTTCTCAATGTGATTCACTGCTTATCGGTGAAGCGTGTGGCGCACACACGTTCCCTTATATAGAAGTAAAGAACCCAACAGCAATTATGGAACATGAGGCTACAACAGCGAAGATTGGAGAAGATCAGCTATTTTACTGCACTCAGAGGGGAATTGATCCTGAAGCCGCCGTTTCACTAATAGTCAATGGTTTTGCGAAGGAAGTGTTACGTGAACTTCCTATGGAGTTTGCTGTAGAGGCACAAAAACTCCTTGGGATCAGTTTGGAAGGAAGTGTGGGGTAGACAATCGTGGTTCCGACAGTAGAAGTTAAGAATCTTCACGCTAAAGCAGGAGATAGGGCAATTCTGAATGGGATTGATTTAACAATTAACCCTGGAGAAGTGCATGCAATTATGGGCCCTAATGGTTCAGGGAAAAGCACTTTTGCCCAGGTTTTGGCAGGTCGTAGTAGTTTTGATGTGACAGAGGGACAAGTTCTATATAAAGGTGAAGATTTGTTGCCGATGTCATCGGAGAATCGTGCACGCGAAGGCCTTTTTTTAGCCTTTCAGTATCCTGTAGAAATTCCAGGGGTAAACAATGCATATTTTCTTAAAGAGGCACTCAATGCGGTCCGCAAACATCGTGGCGAATCGGATTTAGATGCAATGGACTTTCTCAAATTAGTTCGAGAGAAAGTCAAACTTGTAGAGCTTGATGAAGCTCTTATTAACCGCCCTGTTAACGAGGGGTTTTCGGGTGGTGAGAAGAAACGTAATGAAATATTTCTAATGGCGGTTCTTGAACCAACCTTTGCGATCCTTGACGAAACAGATTCTGGTTTGGATATTGATGCCCTTAAAATCGTTGCCAGTGGTGTGAATGCACTCCGTGCTCCTAGCCGTTCGATGCTTGTAATTACTCACTATCAAAGGCTTTTAAACTATATAGTGCCGGACTTTGTGCATGTCTTGCACGGTGGAAAGATAGTGTGTTCTGGAGACAAAGAGTTGGCATTGAAGCTTGAGGAAGAAGGTTACGGCTGGATCGAGGCCGAGGTGAGTTAACGGATGACAACTAGGGACTTAGTGCAGAAACTCAACACTCAGTTTGCAGACACAGTTTCTCATGGCGAGAACAACGGATCTGGCTGGTTGTCTTTACTTCAAAAAGACGGGTTCGGTCGTTTCCTTGAGAAAGGGTTCCCTACGAATCGTGATGAAGAGTGGCGCTTCACCGACTTGAAGGAATTCGTGTCAACCGAATTTAGTCTTTCGAGTATTGAAGATGATAAGGAAGAAAGAGCTCGTGAACTTTGGGAGGGCCTAGAGCTGAACATAGCTGGTGCTTATAACCTCGTTTTCGTGAACGGACGGGTGTCAAAATCTCTTTCCTCTGACAAGGTTCTTCCAGACGATGTTGTTATCTCTAGTTTGTCGGAGGCATTGAATAAAGAGTCTTCTCGAGTTGATTCAATTTTAAGGTCCAGTAGGTGTGAAAAAACTCCCTTTTTTAACTTGAACGAGGCATTTTTGTCTGAAGGCGCATTTGTGTATGTTCCGCAGGGTGTCAGACTTGAGTATCCTATTCATTTGATTTTTTTAACGACTACTCAAAATCCTATTGTGTTCCATCCACGCAATATCATTTTAGCTGAACCATCAAGTGAGAGCCGTATTCTCGAAACCTATCTAGGCGATGCGGACACTGTTTATTGGATGAATACCGTTACTGAGGTCGTGGCCGAAGAGGAAGCAATTGTGGATCATTACAAGCTTCAACTTGAAAGTAAATCAGCGTTTCATGTGGCTAACCTAGGTGTTGTTCAGAGCCGAAATTCTTCTGTTTCGAATCATTCACTGTCTTTGGGCGCTAAACTGGCAAGACATGATATCCGGTCGGAACTTGGCGGAGAGGGTGCTGAAGTTACGTTAAACGGACTCTATGTTGTAAAGGGAAATCAGCATGTCGATCATCACACAGTTGTTGAACATGGAGTTCCTCATTGTACAAGTCGCGAGTTGTATAAAGGTGTTCTTGACGACGAGGCGAGCGGTGTTTTCAACGGTCGCGGCATTGTGCGCCCAGACGCACAGAAAACTGATGCCAGTCAATCGAACAAGAACCTTTTGCTTTCGGATAGTGCCCTTGTTAATACCAACCCCCAGTTAGAAATCAATGCGGATGATGTTAAGTGTACTCATGGAGCTACGGTAGGACAATTGGATGAAGAAATGATTTTTTATATGCGTTCGCGAGGAATTGGTTTGGAGCATGCGAGAAAGCTTTTAATCGATGGGTTTGTAGACGATGTCAGTCAGCGTATTCGATTTGAAGCGGTGCGCGGTATTTTAAAAAAAATACTTATTTCAGAAGAAGCTGCTTAGTAACTCGAATGAATACAGAAAGACTTAGCGAATGAAAATTCCAGCCGGGATAGAATCTGTTTCTGCGAGTGGTTCTGGCAGAAAGTTTGATGTTACTTCTCTACGAAAAGATTTTCCTGGGCTTCATCAGGAAATAAAAGGTAAACCACTGGTTTACCTTGATAATGCTGCAAGTTCTCAGAAGCCTCGACAAGTTATAGAGGCCGTTAAAAATTTTTATTCGAATGATTATGCGAATATCCATCGTGGTGTTCATGAACTTTCAGAGCGCGCCACAAGTGCTTACGAGGATGCTCGGCTTAAAGTACAGCGTTTTCTGGGTGCATCATCGGAACGCGAAGTGATTTTTGTTCGCGGTACGACAGAGGGGATAAATCTTGTCGCACAAACTTACGGAAGAGCGAACTTAGATGAAAACGATGAGGTGCTCATTACGACTATGGAGCACCACTCAAATATTGTGCCGTGGCAAATGCTTTGCGAAGAAAAAAAAGCTCGCCTTCAGGTTGTTCCGATAAATGACTGTGGTGAGCTCCAAACAGATCTATTGGTGAAACTCTTGAGTAATAAAACCAAGCTTTTAGCGTTGAGTCATGTGTCAAATGCACTAGGTACAGTCAATCCTATTCGTGAAATTATTCAACTTGCTCATGCGAGAGGAGTCCCTGTGCTTATAGATGGTGCTCAGGCAGCACCTCATGTTGCTATAGATGTTTCTGAACTTGATTGCGATTTTTATACGATTTCGGCACACAAGATGTTTGGGCCCTCCGGAGTCGGAGCGTTATATGTTAGAGAGTCGATTCTTGAACAGATGCCCCCTTATCAAGGCGGGGGTGACATGATTAGTTCGGTTAGTTTCGAGAAAACGACGTTTAATCGTCTACCATTTCGTTTTGAAGCTGGAACGCCCAATATTGCAGGTTCTGTAGGTATGGGTGCGGCCGTCGATTACTTAAATAGTATAGGTATGCATTCCATTGCGCATTACGAGAAAGAACTTTTGGAGTATGGTACGAAAGCTCTGCTTAATGTTTCTGGGTTGCGTCTTATCGGTGAGGCGAGTGATAAAGCTAGCGTGTTGTCCTTTGTAATGGAAGGGATCCATCCTCATGATGTAGGGACAATCCTTGATCAGGAGGGGGTTGCTGTACGTACAGGTCATCATTGTGCACAACCAGTGATGGAGCGTTTTGAGATTCCAGCAACAACACGTGCATCATTGGCACTTTACAATAACTACGATGATATTGATCGACTTGTTGCCGGTCTGTGTTCTGTTCGAGAGATTTTCAACTAATGTTGACACAACAACTGAGAGACCTTTACCAAGAAGTCATACTCGATCATACGAAAAATCCTCGAAATTTCGGCAAGCTATCTTCGGTATCGCACGATGCAAAAGGACATAATCCGCTTTGCGGTGACAGGCTTGAATTGTATCTTTTCTTAGACGGAGAGCGGATAGAGGGAGTATCTTTCGTTGGTGCAGGTTGTGCGATTTCGACGGCCTCCGCATCAATGATGACCGAAACCTTGAAGGGCAAAACTGCTCAAGAGGCAGAAGCTCTAATAGGAAAATTTCAAAATGTTGTTACTGGGCGTTCGCTTTGTGAGGATGACAGCCTTGGAAAACTAGCAGTTTTTGCGGGAGTTCGCGATTATCCTGTTCGTGTTAAATGCGCTACTCTTGCTTGGCATACATTGAGAGCAGCTCTTGTACATAAGGCTGAAGCTGTCTCTACAGAATGAGTGAGAATTTTTATGAATGAATCGAGTTCAACAGTAAAACCAGTAACACCATCTGATCCGAAAACAGAATCTACAGAATCTAATGAGATCACAAATAAGATTATTGATGCGATTAAGACATGTTATGACCCTGAGATACCAGTTAATATCTATGAGCTCGGTCTTATCTACAATATCGACGTGTCTCCAGAAGGTTCTGTTGATATTAAGATGACGTTGACTTCTCCTGCTTGCCCCGCAGCAGGAACGCTCCCACCTGAGGTGGAGTCTAAAGTTGCCATGGTTGAAGAAGTTACCTCGGCCAAGGTTGAGGTTGTTTGGGAGCCGGTATGGACACCGGATAAAATGACTGAGGGAGCAAAGCTCGAGCTGGGAATGTTTTAGACTTAATCAAATCTTGCAGTAGAGGAAATCATGATTGATTGGATTTTCTCTCCCCGTTTGCACGAGTTAACGTCACGATTTAGACTCTAGGGACACAACCTGTAACCTATTTGGGATGTTTTTTCGAACACACTAAACTTTTTATAGAGAAACTTGTCCAAACAAATAGGACATGGGTTTAAAGAGCAGGAGTAGGCTATGAAAATTCTTTTAACTTTATTGATGATCCCAATGAGTTTTTCAGTTCAAAAGCCTTCTCAAGGGAAAGTCTTAATACATGTGAGTGCTGCTGAGACAGGTGTTTACAAAGGCATACAACAACGCACTCCTGATGTGGAATCATCTGCCCGTGAGCTACGGATGCATTTAGGAAAGGGAAAATGGTCCAAAGTCACTAATAACCTAGAAGAGTCAGATATTAGAATCAAGATACTAGGCAGGCGTAAAGATCCAAGTAAGGGTATTACTATAGGCTATGCATTAGACGCTGGTGCATATAAGACTGAGGATGAAGTTTTTGATCGAGCGATTGAGTCGAATCATGGTGGTGGTGCTGCTAGAGATGTGCGAGATATCAATTCAGAGTCTGCGCAAAAGAGTGTTGTGAAATACCCAGACCTTGCGGTTCAATTTGCGGATCAATTAGACTACTTTTGTCAAAGCAATTACGAACGCATTGTAGCTCAACGTAAATAAACACTGGCTATTTGGAATCTTTGCCAGTCAAATTTTGATGAACGTGACAGTTGGCCACCTAATTTATGCAGTTATATTAGCTGCTCTTGGCGCTTCGGGTACTTCTGCCAAACAATTAGATGATGTGGGAGAATTTTTCGAGAAAAAGATCCGTCCCATCTTGTCTGATAACTGTTATGCGTGCCACAACCCTGTTGTTCTTGAAGCGGGCTTAGATTTAACTACCGTTGAAGGTTTCAGGAAGAATGCGATTATATCTCCGGCCAATTTAGAGCACTCTCGACTTCTACAAGTTATAGGGTACGAAGACAGGATTAAAATGCCGCCGAGTGGCAGGCTTCGTTCTGAGGAGATTGATGCTCTTCGAACTTGGGTTCTTTCGGGTGCGCAATGGTCAGGCTTTGAGTCCGCTGGCCAAAGACTACTCGAGGCTAATGATGATAGTCCTTCCAATAAACATTTTACAGAAGAAGAGCGTTCCCACTGGGCTTTTTTACCATTGCGGCAAGAGAGTCCTCCGAAAGTTAATGAAAACTGGTCAACCAGTGAGATCGATCGGTTTCTAGTACAAAAAATTAATAAACATGGACTGGAACCGGCATTGCCTGCTGGTAAGCTAACTTTGTTGCGTCGAGTCACGTATGATCTCACGGGACAACCCCCCACAATTGAAGAAATCAGCGATTTTTTGAGGGATGATTCTCCGAGTGCTTATAAAAGAGTTGTAGAAAGACTACTATCATCACCTCGATATGGTGAGCGATGGGGTCGTCATTGGCTTGATTTAGCCCGTTATGCAGATTCGACAGGAAATGATGAAGACCATCGATACCCCCATGGCTGGCGGTATCGAGACTATGTCATCTCAGCGTTTAATGAGGATCTTCCTTACAACCAGTTTGTGTATGAGCAAATTGCTGGGGATTTGCTTCCACCAGCCGAAGGTCAGGTCATTAATAGACGAGGAATCATTGCGACAGGCTTGCTCTCTCTTGGGCCTAAAGCATTAGCTCAACAAGATAAGAAGAAGATGCTCTACGATGTCTATGACGAGCAGCTTGATGTTGTTTCAAAAACATTTCTTGGCTTAACGGTAACGTGTGCGCGTTGCCACGATCATAAGTTTGATCCTATACCTACTCGTGACTATTACTCAATGGTTGGCATTTTTGCTCGGACGCGCAGTTTTAAAGATTCTACGACCCACGTAGCGAAACTATTAGAACGTCCTCTTGTATCTGATGAGACTTACGAGGTTTATCGTCGAGCTAAGAATCGAGTTCTGCACAAAAAAGCGGATATCGAACACGCAATTGATCTTGAACTTGCTACTCGTAATGAGCGTCTTTTGCCACGTATGGATTCTTATATGGTTGCAGCGGAACGCGTTTACGGTAGCAATGAGCAAGTTGCAGAGGTTTCGATTGCGTTAGGATTGGACCTAAGTTTACTCGAAAAGTGGATCGAGTATTTGGAACCTCGAGAAATTCCCCGTCCACATCTGTCGGATTGGCATGGAGCCTCTGGCGAACAGCGAATTAGGCAAGCAATAGTTTATCGAGATCGAAATTTAGCTGGAGTCAATAACTGGAACGATCAGATAAGGAAACGTTGGGAGTTAGTTCAAGCACTCAGGCCGGAAATGGAAGAAGCTCCTCTTCCGCGCCCTGAAGTTCTTCAGGGTACAGATCGTTTTTTGTACGACGTCCATTTCCATAAAGATGGACCGATGTCTGTTTCTGAAGATCAGGAAGGCCAAGAATTTTCTCCTAAGACACTAACTGTTTTACGAAGTCTTCGAGCAGAGCTCGATGAACTTGAGGCTAATTTGCCAGTCCAACCGCCGATGGCTTCTG
>CAZFLB010000068.1:0-18806 GCA_964518945.1 uncultured Acidobacteriota bacterium
CAAAGTAGTGGAGGCGCCCATGGCGTACATACAGAATTTCGGACATGACAGTTACATCATAACGCCAGAATTTGGAGGCGTGGGGATCTTCTAGGCCTACTTTCACTCATAGAATCTATCTGTGAGGGGGAGGAGGAGCCATTACCACTAAAACGACAAGGCGGTCGGAAGAATTGTTTTCAACACCGTGTAATTTTCCGGCAGGAGCGAGAACTGCTTGCCCAGCTGCCGCTTGGTGTATTTCTCCGTCGACGTGAAAATCACCATGACCTTCGAGAACTATATAGACTTTGGAAGATGATTGGTGAGCATGGATTTTCTGCTTTTGGTTTGGCTCCAGGCAATAGATATCCAACAACAATTCATCGGTAGCAAATAGGTTGTTTTTCTGCATTTTCTCAGAAGAAAATTTATAAGCTTCCAATATCGTACGAATATGCATTGTGAACTAAGATTCCTGAACGGGGAGGTAATCGCGTGCTTCGAAGCTCTGACCTGTAGACATTTTTGATTCGTCGGAAGCCAGATAGACAAAAATTTCTGCAATATCTTCAGGCGTGGGAAGAGAGAGAGGGTCCTCTTCAGGGTATGCGTTGGCTCTCATTTCGGTACGGGTTGCTCCAGGATTCACACTGTTAACGCGCACTCCAAATGTCTTAAGTTCTGCTGCTAGTACTTGAGTGAAACCTTCTAGGCCAAACTTCGAAACAGCATAAGGACCCCAATAAGGTTTGCCAATTCGTCCTACAGTGCTACTGACGTTTATGATAGAACCGTCTCCTCGTTTCTTGAGATGAGCAATGAGTGGTTGAGTAACATAAAAAAGACTAGATGTATTTATTTTTAGTACTTGGTCCCAAGTATCGATGTCCATGTCATCTAAAAGACATCGCTTACCAAGGACACTTGCGTTGTTCACGACAATGCTAAGATTCTTGTAAGTTGTTAGTGCGTGCTCTGCAATGCGTTTTGCATCAGCTGGAATAGAAAGATCACCAGCAATGGAAACGACTTCTCCACGAGTTTGTAATTCACGAGTTGTTTGCTTCAGGCATTCATTATCGCGGGCGCACAGGATTACGGATGCACCTTGGTCGAGAAATTTAGCTGCGATACCCTTGCCGATCCCTTTACTTGACCCAGTAATAAGAGCAGCTTTTCCTTTTAGTCTGTTTTTCATGGTCTCGATATTCTATTGTAAGCCAGCAAGTTGTGTGTGGAGAGTCATGTATTCAATAATTTTTGACAAGCCGAAGCCTACTAAGCCTACAGTAATAGCTACCGCTCCAAAACGGCCAGCACGTCCTTTTTCGAACAAGGTATCAAGACTCAAAGATACTGTCATCACTATGAATGGTCCAATGAAGACGAGTTCTTTCAAATCTTTGAATGTTACAGATGATGCTCTCAGAGAGAGCAACCCGATAAATGCCAAGCCCACGATTGAAAGAAAGCGAAAGGATTCATTAGATTTACGAGCACAGATAAAGCCGGCAATAGAAAGAGCCGGAAATCCATAGCCGAAAAATAAGGGAATCCGCTCCAAAACTGATTGAATGTCTGTAGATGCACCGAGGCGGGTGAGATCGTTGGTTCTTTCCAGAAGCTGAGGAATGATGTTGAAGATAACAGAAGTTAAGAAAGGTAGGTAAAGAAGCAAGACGGTGGTGGAACTCACTACAACAGTCATAATGGCAAGTTTCTGTGCTTGCTTCCTGTTGAAGAATGCGAATGAGCAACTGAAGAGTATGAAATGAAATAGGCTTGATATGTAAATAAGACAGGAGGCAAGACTGAAAACACCATACAGTAACAGTGGGGATGAGTCTTTTGGTCTATAGATTGACATTGCTGCAAAGGAAAAGGCCGTCCAATCAAGAAGGTGCCCCGCTAGGGTAGGCCATTGTGCGAATAAAAGTCGGCTTGCCATAGGTGGAAGAAAAACAGCTAGAATTGATGACCAAATAGCAATGCGAGTTCCAAATAGATACCGTGAGAGAGTAAAGATTAGGACGAGTTCGAGTGCTGCTATTAAAAGCCCGACTTGTTTCATTACCGACTCTAGAGGTCTTGCGTCCAAATTAAGTTTCGTGAAAGGCACATAGAACAGGGGAGAGTAAGGCAAGGCATATTGACTTCCGGCAATGGTTCGCGGATAGGCTGTGCCAGTTAACTTTTGGGCTTCGATGCCACGCTCAATCAAACTACCCTCAGCCGTCTGTAAAACTTCGACATAGCGACGGTGAAGCCGTACGTCCGAGTACCAATAGGCTGGATGGAAAAGAACTGCTCCTTTAAGCAAATAACCTATTAGAAAGAGAAGTGCGACGGTACGGCCTTTTTTAATTGTGATTGCAAAGATGCTTGTTATGGTCACCGCTATGATAACGACTTGAGAATATACGTGTGCTGTAGCGAAGGGTTGTTTTGTAAGACAAATTGTTTGAATAAGGATTACTAATATCCCGACACCGAAAGAGATGGGGCGCGATATCCCTGCTGAGAGCGAAAACAAGAAGAAGCTAATTAATAGAAGTGCTGGCTCTACAGATGTTGTCGGTAAGGCCCAGGCGGCGTTTTCTATTCTGACCCAGTCTATAGCGATCCCCAGGCGTTCTGGGGACGGATCGTCTACTAGGAACGAAATGTTTGCCATTTCACCATTGAGAGAAATCGGGACTTCAATGGTACGAAACCTTCCGGGACGTACTTTTAAAAGTCCGACAGGCTTTGAGTTTACGAACAGCCGTACCGTACTTTCCGTTGGTAGGAATCGAGCCAGTCGAATTTTTAGAATCGCATTACTACTTGTTCCTCTTAGCGGTAAAGATATGTTGGCTTGTGTTTGCGTCCAGCGAAAAGTGACTGGCATACGTTCTTCGCTTTCGGTAAATCCGTCTAGATAGGCTTCAGTGTTTGGTCCAATATCGAAATTAACTGCAGATTCAGTCCGAGATGTTGCATACTGGGCACTGTAGGAAAGTGCTATAAGGCCAATGAGAAAAGCGATTGTTTTTGGTGCATTTGTGTTGGAGGAATGCAAAAAGTCTACTTTTTCTGCTCAATAATTTTTCTGAGCGTACGGATCTCCTCATCGAGTATTTTTTGCTTGGCTGATAGAGACAGGATGTAAATAAAAATCAAAAGCCAAGTAACAGCAAATGCGGAGAAAAGATAAATCATACTAGTTCATACTCCTTGTGTAGTTGCTCCACTTGTTGTTCGGTCGCATCAATCGCAAGTCTTTTCTGCAACATCCAGAGGTACAGTAATATGAAAGCGATTAGACTTATCAACAAAGTGTGAGTCATCGCTGGTGTTAGCCCTGAGTCTTCCCCGCCCCCGATGACCGGCTGTGGATGTTGAGTTCTAAACAATCTAATGGTCATAAAGACAAACGGTACGTTGATGAAAGCGATGATACTAGAAACGGATGCTAAGTTGGCTTGTTTCGATTCATCTGTTATATATCTCCGAAGCATGAAGATTCCGATATACATCAGCCAACATATAAGTGCAGATGTTAGCCTCGGATCCCAGGTCCAGTAAACTCCCCAAACAGGTTTTGCCCAGATTGGACCGGTTATCAGGCCGATGGTCATAAATAGTATCCCTAATTCAATAGAAGCAACTGTCAATGCATCGAAATATTTGTCCCGCTTCCAAAGATAGAGTGCACTGGTAACGCAGGATATCGCTAATGCGAGACCTGCGATCCACCAAGAAGAGATGTGGAAGTAAAAGATTCTCTGTACATCACCCATTGTTTTTTCTGTTGGTGCATAAAGAAAAATTGCGTAAAGTGCAGTCGTCATGAAAAGAAAGCAGGTGATGGAAAGTATATGGCCGCGAATATTTAGCATTTTTGGTAGCCTATTGGATTCAGAATTATACTATGGCACTGAATGACAGCGAATACTTCAACAACTAAAACAGGTTCCAATTCTGTTTTTGTTTTTGTTTCTGTCGGTCACCTTTATATTCATTTTTGCACCTCATTTTACTTTGTCATTATTCTCTCGTTAGAACAACAGTGGGGAATTCCGTATTACCAGTTGATTGAACTTTGGACCTTAGGCTCACTTCTTGTTGGAATAGCTGCACTGCCAGCAGGTTTATTAAGCGATAAAGTTGGTGCCCGAAACATGATGATAGCGTTCTTTATTGGTATGGGTGGGTGCTCGGTTTTGGCTGGACTAGCATTTTCACCGAGAAGCTTATTTGTTGCTTTGTCGGGCATTGGGTTGTTTGCCTCGATATATCATCCAGTTGGCATTCCGTGGTTGGTGAGAACTACTACAACGAATAGAGGTAAGGCACTCGGACTGAATGGCGTATTCGGTGCTGCTGGATCGGCTCTTTCGGGTCTTGTTACGGGTGTACTTATTGACGTATTGGGTTGGCGTGCAGCGGTTGCCGTTCCTGGCATTTTTTGTATTGTTACCGGGGTCTTTCTGTATATAGGATGCTTGACTGGTAGAGTGTCTGAATCCTCCGAACCTCAACCGGATGAAAAACGTGATGGTGTTCCTTCGAGACGTGTGTTTCCTATTCTTTTGGTAACGATGTTTCTGGGTGGCTTTATCTTTCATACAACCCAAGTATCCCTACCTAAACTCTTCGAGCAACGCAATGATGGCCTTGTGGGTGATGGTGCTTTTGGTGTGGGGGTACTCATCGCACTGGTCTATGGGATGGCCGGTCTCATGCAAGTGATAGGAGGCCATTTAGCCGATCGCTTCAGCTTGAAAAAGGTATATGTTGCGGCCATTGCATCTCAGATCCCTGCCCTGTGGGGTGCTTCGCAACTACTTGGTGTGCCGCTTGTTGTTGTCGCCACAATGATGGTTATGGCTAATGCAAGTGCTTTGCCTGCAGAGAATCTTTTACTTGCGTTTCATACGCCGGCCCATCGACATGGTTTTGTCTTTGGCCTTAAATTCGTTCTTAGTTTTGGGGCTGCTCCTTTAGCAGTTCAATTTGTTTCTTTTTTTACGAGGAATACCGAGCAACTTTCCTTTGTTTATTTGGTACTGGCTGTTGTTGCAATGAGTGCTTTAGTCTTAGCTTTTATTTTGCCACGTAACCGAAAGTCTGTATCAGTGATTTAACGAATGGCCTTTAGGTAGCTGCAAATCTGTTTTGTTTCAATGGTGCGTTTCTAAGAGTTGCTCGAAGGTTTTGTTTGATATCGGATAGTGTCGCCACTCCTGGTGATCGAAGTGCCACCATTCGAATTCGTAAACCTGGAAACCTTCAGCTTCTAATGTATTTCGAAGTAGCTCACGCAGAAATCTTTGTCGAGAAGTACCGCCTGGGTAATCTGCGAAAGATCGGTCTGAAAATTCATCGTAACCGCCTACCATCTCCACAGGTTCTCCTGAGGCAAGTTCGTAAAGAGTTAAATCAACGGCTGCGCCACGGTTATGTCGAGAGCCTTGAGTTGGGTCCGCAACAAAGATCTTTTGTTCTTTGGGTGTTGCATCGTAAAACATCTTTGTTACATGCCAAGGTCTATAACCATCATAAATAAGTATTCCATAGCCCTTGTCGGCAAGTGCCCTGTGGGCTTTTGTAAGTGCTTTAGCGGCTGGCCGTTGTAAAAAAGCTGCTTCTTTTTTGTAGAAAACACTTTGCATAAAATTGTTAGTTGTTGCATAGCGAATGTCGATGCGAATAGTTGGGTCGATTGTTGTCGGCTCCACCAACTCAGGTGTTCTGAAGGTGCCCTGCTCTGCGGGGGGCGTAGCATTAAGTGCTGTTTCTCGCAAAAACTGGATCGGGTGTTGCGGTTGGATGGTAAATGTTTCGCCAGCTTTGGTACCGATATTGCGCCTATTGAAATGTACACCTGCGGCAGTGACAGCAGTTGCGTATCCGTCTTCATTCCGTTCGAAATAGAGTTCTTCTCCATGATAAAGACCGTAATTTGGAAAGGCGAATCTATTGTCGTCAAGTTCCTCAAGAGGGTAAAATTCGAACCACTCGATGAGGGCATGAAGTTTTTCATTCTTTTCCAAGACAAACAACGTGTTGTGATCCCACCCGTATTCTCCGATTAGTCCCTCCCATCTTTCTGGGATTTTTTTTGGCACTTCTGTTTTTCTAGGCAGGAGTTGTGAAGTGTCGACCTTTGTTCCGAAAGCGAGTATTGAATCCACGATGAGATTCCCTTCAAGGGATTTAATTTCGACAAGTTGTGAGCCTTCCTCTAAAAAAAGTCTATTGTCACGAGCAATGAGGTCATATTTTTCTGCGAGTTGTTTTGTTTTTTTCTTGTCTAATGGTTTGGTTGTTTCGAATTCTGGAAATTCTGCGCCTTTTCTCTTTGCCAATAAGATTTCCAGCGCGTGGCGTGTTATCCGCGTCACGACAGCATTAGAGAAATCTTTTGAAGCTACAGCGACTACACCGAGTTTTAGTTCGGGGATAAAGGCCAATTCGGTTGAAAAGCCGTAAATCGCACCACCGTGGCTGATGAGTCGGTTTTCTTCGAGATCGGATACAGCAAAGCCAATCCCATAAGTTGCGGATGGATCCACATCTGTAAATTGGCGTTCGTACATAGCATTGAGGGTTTTAGTCTGAAGGATTTCGCCGCCACCCCGAAAGAGTGCATTCATGAAAAGTGCGAGGTCTGAAACACTTGAATAAAGACTTCCTGCTGGTGACATTCCAAGTTGAAATGTTGGTGCATCGAAAACGCGTCCGTCATAGGTCCACATCTGTCCAGCGGCGATTTTGTCTTGAATAGTAGGGTTTAGTTCGAAGTCTGAAGAGAACATTCCCAGTGGATCTAAGACGTTAGTTTTGACGTATTCTGTAAAAGGAATGCCGGTAGTTTTTTCGATAATATAACCAACAATCGCTATACCAGCGTTTGAGTATTTTACGCGGGTTTCTGGTTCGTAAACTAACTGCGTTCCATTGAGGCTCTCTATAGTCGCTTGTAAGGTTGGCTCACTCGGGTCGAAGTAGTTTCCGACTCGTGGCTCACGTATCAGGCCAGCACGGTGCGACATTAATTGTCTAAGTGTAACCGGCGTATCAAAAGGGTTTTCAAGGGATAGGTCTGGTAGATATGCACTAATGTCGGAGTCTAGATTTAGTTCGTTTCGCTCCATTAGTTGCAGTATTGCTATATCAGTAAAGAGTTTTGATACTGAACCTACACGATAAACAGTGTCAGCCTTTGCAGGAATGTTACGTGATTTGTCAGCCATGCCAAAACCCTGTGACCAGATTGTTTGTTGGTCTTCAACGAGCGCAATCGAAAAAGCAGGTATTTCTTTACTCAAGAGCTCGCTTTCTATGATTTGGGAGAGATGGTCTTGAATCTGGAGATTGCTAGGGTTCTCTGTTTTGGTGATACATGAGTTAAGGCTAATAAGTAGGATTACTGTTATGGATTTCTTCATCTTGTCGTTAATACTAACTTACCGCGTATAATTACGCGCCAGTCACCGATAAGGATAGGGAGGAAGTTATGTTTGGGTTGCCTCTGAGTACCACATATCTGGTTATAGGGTTTCCACTGTTTTGGATTCTATACACCGTCATTTTTCTTCTTGTTACGATGAATTGGAGCGATGAGGAAGAGCAGTTGTGAACGAGACAGTACTGTTGTTCCTGGCGCTGTATTACATCGTTGTACTCGGTATCGGAGTTTGGGCTATGAAACGTAACTCTGGTAGCACCATTGAAGGCTATCTTCTCGGAGGGCGTGATGTCGGACCGCTTGTAACGGCTCTCACGATTCAAAGTACATCAATGAGCGGATATATGTTTTTAGGGGCAGGCTCTTTGGGCTATTTAACAGGTTATTGGGCACTATGGTTTGCAGCTGGGGATATAGGTGGTGGGGTTTTGAACATTTCTGTCATCGGTAGGCGGATGCGTAAGCTTTCACAAATAACGGGGTCTTTAACTGCGATTGAATACTTGGAGCATCGTTATCCGTCTCCAGCGACTCGTTTGATTGCAGCTAGTCTATCGGTGTTTCTTCTTTCTTTCTACGTGCTGGCACAATTTATTGCTGGTGGTAAGGGCATGGCACTGGTAACTGGGCTGGAATACCACTGGGCACTTCTTATTGCTCTGACAATCATCATAATCTATACGTTTTTCGGAGGTTATTTGGCTGTCGCATATACCGATTTTTTTCAGAGTATTGTCATGGTCACGGGGGTCATTTGGATCCTAGCAACTGCTCTGATGTATGTAGGGGGCTTTACCTCAGCTAATCTTGCACTTCATAGGATTGATCCGACGATTCTTTCAATTTGGGGGCGAGGATTGGAGTTTGAAGGTCAATGGGGTGTAGTGGCTGGAGCTGTCCTCGTCTTTTCCGCTGGCTACATGGGTTGGCCGCATGTGGTTACTAGACACATGGCAATGCAGCGCCCTAGGACAGCCCGAATGGCTGGCGTTTATGCAACGGCTTGGAATGTTTTTTTCGTTCCAGCTCCTTATCTTGTTGGTATTCTTGCAATTCTGATTCTCCCAGACCTGGCGGATCCTGAACTTGCCATTTTCGAAGTTGCTGTGTTTCTCCTTCCATCTGCAGTTACAGGTTTTGTGATGGCTGCAATTATGGCAGCGATCATGTCTACCGCAGACTCACTGTTACTTCAGACCGGATCGATCGCTTCTAGAGATCTCTATCAACGATTTATCAACCCGAAGGCTTCAGAGTTTCAAATGGTTTGGATTTCACGGAGTCTGGTTGTGGCTATTGGGGTGATCGGCTATATCGTAGCTCTTGCGGAGCCTCCAGCAGTTGCTTTTGTCGTGATATTTACGACATCAGTACTCGGCAGCGCATTCGCTCCAGCTTTTGTTTGTGCAGTTTGGTGGCAAAAAGCAAATACGCCAGGAGCCTTGTGCTCGATGATTGCTGGGACAGTTACAGCAGTGACATGGGAGGTTATGAGCTTAGAATCATCGTTGAGTTTAGCACCGATGTCGGCGGGCCTCGCGGTTTCCAGTACTACTATGATTATTGTAAGTCTCTTAACGCAAAAACTTTATCCTGTTCCTACCTATGTTTTGGCGTCGATGAAGGAGACAAAGAGTCTAAAGGCCATTCCGAAAGCGATGCTGGCTTCTTCAGATTTTGAATTGAGACCTGCAGCTGGGGAGATTGATGAAGTATTACGTCAGAGGAGTGCGAAATGAATCCATACATTAAAACTATCGACGGAACAGTTACTCCTGAGGAGGTAGAACAAATACTTTCACCGATGGCTTCCGGATGGACTCCACGTGTAGAAGAGAAAATCTACTATCCATACTTTTGGTATCATCTGCAATGTCGGGTAAGTACTCCGCTGGGGAAAAGTCTCTTACCAATATCCTGTCTTATTGATTCAAGAACCAAGATTGCAGCAACAACAGATCCTTTTGTAGTTCGAAAAGTAAAAGTTACGACTAGCGCTCGGCTGCGGTCACAACTTAGCGAGCCGGAAGCTTATTGTATTGCAAAAAAATATGCGGCTTATTGGATGAGGCGTTTCCAAAAGGCTTGGTTTACACCGAACATGGAGGTATTGGAACAGGAAGTGGTCTACAAACCTTTTTGGATTGTGAAGTGTGATAGCGGGAAAGAGAAGTTAAATTTTCGTGTTCTTGTTGATGGTGTTACAGGGGCGTTCCTTCCCATGGGGTAATTGTTGTAAGGGATACTAACAGTTTGAAATAAGTAACGATGACGGAATTGGCCAAGAGTATTCTCTTGACACAATGTTCAAGCAATGACACTCTCAAGCATTCGATCTGCAAAGGGGGGTTGGATGACTGAAGTACGCTTATTGCTTGTTCTCTTATTTTTTTCAGTGCCATTAGCCAGTCCTGGCACTCCTGACTCTTTTGGTGTTGCAGAGATGTCAGATGTTATGGTGCCGATGCGTGATGGTGTGTCGCTTGCAACTGATGTTTATCTACCAACAATAGACGGAGCAGTTGTTTCCAGCAAGTTGCCAACAATTCTGACTCGGTCTCCTTATAACAAAGAAGGTAGCGGTACCGTAGCTTCAGCGCATTACTATGTTTCTCGCGGATATGCTTTTGTAGCTCAGGATACGCGTGGGCGGTACAAATCCGAAGGTGTTTGGCACATGCTTGATGATGATGGCAAGGATGGCTACGATGCTGTACGTTGGATCGGACGCCAAACATGGTCGAATGGCAAAGTAGGAATGATTGGGACGTCCTATGTTGGGGGAACACAACATGCTGTGGCACTTGAGAAAGCTCCAGAGCTTGTCACCATTATTCCAGTCGATGCTATGTCTAATCTAGGGCACGCAAGTATGCGTAATGGAGGGGCGTTTGAACTCCGTTTTTGGAATTGGCTGTATAGAAATGCTGCAAATGGTAGTCGACAGAGCCGAGATCCAGGCACCGCCAGTATACTTCATGAAAACTCAGAAAATAGGCATCACTACTTAATGAATCTCCCTTTACGCTATGGAACGACGCCACTCAAATTAGCTTCAGAGTATGAAGATTGGCTAGTTCAAGGTATGAGAAACGGTTCTAACGGTGAATTTTGGGAGCAGAATAATATTGTAGATTTTCCAGAGCGATATAAGGATATTCCGGTATACCTTGTTGGTCGGTGGTACGATTCATGGGCTTGTACCACTACCGCGAACTACCGTGTGCTTTCCGAGGCACTCGAGAGTGATGTTTTTCTCATCATGGGTCCATGGATCCACGGTCGCCAGGGCAGTTTTGAACATGGCCAAGTAAGTTTTGGCACCGGTGCTGCAATTGAGGACCCACTTGGTTGGCGACTTGAATGGTATGACCATTGGCTTAAAGGTGAGGATAACGACGTAGGAAAAAAAGAGCCGTTTGCGTCCAACGTACGAGTTTTTGTGATGGGTACAGGCGACGGAAAAAAGACAACATCTGGAACACTAAACCACGGTGGCTATTGGCGAGATGAGCTATCTTGGCCGCTTCCTCGCACCACATACACGCCGTATTATTTTCATCAAGATGGTTCTTTGAGTACAGTTGAACCTGAGACATCGCATTCATCGACGAGTTTTGTTTTTGATCCGGAAGACCCTGTACCTACAATTGGAGGTAATATTTCTTCAGGTAACGGAATTTTATTGCAAGGTGGATGGGATCAACGTGGCGGTTCCCACGTTTGGAACTGGCAAGTGCCGTTACCGCTTTCAGCACGCAACGACGTGGTTGTTTTTCAATCGGATGTATTGAACGATGAAGTTGAAGTAGTTGGCGAGATCGAGGTGAAACTTTGGGTGTCTTCTGATGCGGTTGATACAGACTTCACTGCGAAGCTGATTGATGTTTATCCACCGAGTGCAGATTTTCCGGGTGGTTTCGACTTAAACATTGGAGATGGCATTATTCGGACGAGGTTTAGAGATTCGATCGAAGAAGAAAACATGATGGAACCTGGAACCATATACCCGGTCAGTATTAAACTTTATCCAACTGGCAATATTTTTAAGAAAGGCCATCGGATTCGTGTTGACATATCTAGTAGTAATTTCCCACGTTTTGATGTCAACCCCAATACGGGTGAACCACTGAATCAACACCGTCGTAAAATAATAGCTGTCAATACGGTTCATCACGATGTAATAAGGTCTTCCCATATAATTTTACCCATCGTACCGACTTCCCAGCGGAGACATTGAAGTCTGAGATTGGGTTTACTTGAACCATGCTGAAAGCGTGTATGGTTGGAATAGCTAGCGTTACAACTTTATTCAAACTTCCGAATCTGTTGAACTGCTTGTGTTGAGAGGGCTTTAATCATGGCTCGAACTAACTTTACAGTATTGTCGTAGTCGGTTCTGTCTATTATTCCGGATTGACTGTGGCCGTAACGCGTCGGAATGCCAATATTTATGGATGGAATCCCGGTCGCAGAGCGTTGGAGTTCTGCTCCATCTTGACCATAGCCTGAGACTGATTCGAATTGTATGGGTATGCCTTGTTCCGACGCAGTCTCCGTTATCCATTCAACGAAATTATTATTGGGTATCATGCTTCGATCAAAGACAAAAATACCGGGCCCGTCTCCCAAAGCTTCTTGAGATAATGTGGGTGACGTCATCAAAGGAAAGTCAGAAGCGATCCCAATTTCCAGATTAATTACAATGTCTGGGCGTAAACTTTTTTCGACAACGGAAGCTCCTCGTAATCCAATCTCTTCTTGAACTGTTGCTGCTACGACGACCTTGTTTGGATGGTGGTCTAGTTCTTTCAGCGCATCAGTTATTACGGCTAGACCAATTCGATCATCCCAAGCTTTGGCAAGGTAGCGGCCTGTGTTGCCCAGTTTCACGAATGTCGTTTCGTAAGCAATTGGTAGGCCAGGTCGAATACCCATTGAAATAGCTTGTTCGCGACTATTTGCTCCAACGTCGATGAATATTTGTTCAAGGGGAACCATCTGATTACGTTCTGTAGGGCGAAGGATGTGTCCTGACTTCATGCCGCTGTAGCCAACCACACGGCCGCTGTGAGTAAGAATTGAGAATCGTTGTGTCAAAATACTCTGGGCAAAGTAGCCACCGACGTTGTGAAAGTAAATGAAACCGTTCTCGTCAATGTGTCGGACTAGAAAACCAACCTCATCCATATGAGCCATAAGTAGTACTCGTGGTGACTCGGTCTCACCAGGAAACGTTCCCAAAAGATTTCCTAAGCCATCTGTATGAAGGTCCGGAAGGAGTTCACCCCACTCACGACGGAGGATGTTACGTACCTCACCTTCAAACCCTGAAACACCGTGTGCATTTGTGAGTTCTGAGAGTAGTTGCTCTGTTTTGTCGAGAGTTTGCTGAGCCAAAATGGTTTGGTTTGTAGCGAACGTTAAGAAACTCCAAATAAATGTTGATGCTATTGCTTGAGAATAGTAGCGCGCCATTGCATTGTCCTTTCTAGAGTGACGGTCCAACCGTTCAATCTTCGACAACATACTCAAAAACCATCCAAGAAATACTCGTATAAGAAATAGCGCATGCAGAGAGCATGCTGATCCATCCGTAAGGGGTTGATAGGGAGTTGACATCGAAAAGGAGTTGGGTAGCTTCTGCCGATGCAATGATTACGGGGAGGCCGAAGCTTAACAGTAGCAGTGGTAAAAGTACATCTCGCATCGTTGTGCTTGCTGCGATTGCGGAGAGGATTGTACCAATTGCATTAAATCCGATCGTTCCCAAGAGTAGTACTAGCCCAAACCAGAACAGGTCATAACCTTGAAGAATTTCAGATATATTCAGATTGAAGAATATAATGAAAATCGGAAGTACGAATACTTCCATAGACAGCATGAAGATGGTGTTTGACACTAGCTTTCCAAAGTAAATCGCACTTCTATCAACGGGAGCCATCATGATTCCAGACAGACTTTGGTTTTCGTTTTCGCTAGCAAAACTACGGTTTAATCCAAGTGTTGCCGCAAAGACGAAAGCTGTCCATAAGATGCCGGGGCCAAGTTCGATCGCGCTCGACCCATCCAGTGAAAGGGTGAAATTGAATACAAGTACGACGAGGATTGCAAAAACGAGCATTGAAGAGACTGTCTCTTTTGTGTGTAGTTCTTTTTTGATGTCTTTTCTAACTATTGCTAGAACGACACGAGAGAAGTTTTTCATTGTGGTTCGTTTGTTCCGAGAAGCTCATTCTCTATGACATCAGCAGTGATTTTTTCTCCCTCGAATACGATTCGGCCTGAACCTAAGATTAAACTCCGGTCAGCTAGTTGTACACCAAGGCTTACATCATGTGTTGTGAATAATACTGTCACTCCTTGGGTTCGAGAGTGAGTTAATAACTTACTTAGGCGATCTGCTGACTGTAAGTCTAAACCTGTAAAAGGTTCGTCCAGCAGTAATAGTTTAGGTCGGTGCAGTAGGGCTCTGGCGATTGCTACTCGTTGTTGGATGCCTCTAGATAGGTTACGTACTGGAGTGTTTTGTCTTAACTCTAGAAAGGACCAAGACAGAATTTCGTCGACGCTTTGGGATTGTTCATAAAGTTGATGGTAAAACTCTAAGTTCTCACGTACGGTAAGGTCCGAGTAAATAAAAGTTTCATGTCCTGCGAACCCAATTTCGCTGCGGATGGCATTACAGTGTTTTGCTAAGGAACGTCCGTTATAGGTCAATTCTCCTGATGTCGGCCGGAGTAATGTCGCAGCGATACGGAGTAGCGTTGATTTGCCGGCACCGTTTTTTCCGAAAAGAACGTGAAGTTGTCCAGGTTGCAGGTTGAAATCAAGCTCTCTGAGCACGGTAGTGCGGCCGAATCTCTTCGTTATCCGACGTGCTGAGAGCATGCTAACCTCGATTTACAGAAGTCGGTAATAGAGTGGTGAGAAGACCATAGCATAATGCTGTAGCCATTAACGCTACAATAACCCATTTTGAAGCACGGGTGTTGTCGGTAATACGAGTAACCGTAGTGTCAGACGAAGGGTTTTGTCCGGAGCTGTTTTCAGGTGAGGATATAAGCGGTTCAGCTATACGACTACCACCAGAAAGTGTAAAAGAGAAAGGTGTGCCAGGCTCGACAGCATTCATCCTTAGTGCGGAGAAGCGTCCTTCCGGTTCAATTCCGAGTTTCTCCCATCCGGGTGCGTCGGTAGCTATGTCTGGGGGTGCGATAAACACTAGGAGCTCTTGTAGGGGATAGAACGCTATTCCACGAGCTTCATAGTTAGCGTTTTCGTAATTCACTTCATAAGAGATGGAAATTTGTGTTTCACCAGGCTTGAAGGCGGTTTTGGTGATAAACCCTGAACCGTCGGGAAGGGGGCTTGCTTGTTGTGGGACGGGCACACCTAACGCACCAGACGCTGAAATAGAGTGAAGTTCTTGAAGCTTATCGCTAGGAAGATTAAAGCGAAATGTTCCTTCAGGATGATAATAGGTACGGGGTGGTGAAGTACGATTGTCAACAACGAAAACCTTGTCGACGAGCAAACTCTCATTTTCACGACGATATAAAAAACGGGAAGTAGTTATTGTTATCGACTCATGTTCCCAATTTGTAGAGGTATCGAAAACAGTCACTTCTACTTCGGCTTCGTAACCTCGACCAAAGCGAACTGGCTCATTGTAGTTCACGCCTCCGGAAGTCACTTGTAGGAGTAAGGGTCGTTCGCCCTCCACTACGATGTTTGTCATTTCAAATTTTCCTGAGACATCAGCTAGCTCTTGAATAGGTTGCATTTCAGTTCCTAGGCGAAGCAAGGTTACTTTTTCAGCAGAACCGGGGTTACCGTTTGTACCATTCAATAGTCGAACTGTCAGAATACCTCCTTGAGGCTGTGTATTAGCACACAATGCCGGACTCATTAACAGTGCGAACAGAATAGTTTTTTTCAAGAAGGGGTTTCCTTACCACAGGCATTGCAAAACCTGGAAGTGGCCGGCAGAGTTTCGCTACAGAAAGGGCAGACAATGCTAAAGGGCTTGCCACATTGTAAACAAAATCTAGAGTGCTCAGGGTTTTCCTTACCACACGAACTGCAGGGAAGAGAGTTCTTGTCTGCTCGACCTTTTGACTTCTTTTTATATCGTTTTGTGGAAGGAGTAATAGTATCCAGTTGAGACATCAATTCGGCCACTTGTGTTAGATAATCACTCCGTGCACTGTTGTAATCATTTTCACTTAATTTTCCGGAAGCTTTTTCAAAATCGAGATCTTGAATAGATTCATACAAACGAGCTTTTTGTTCTATGAGGTCGAGTCGTTTGCGCTCGGTGGCATCGAGTTTGAAGGAATCTTCTTCTGATTGTGAGAAGATGGGATATAGGACAAACGCTACAACAATTGCTCCCAACGTGGCGAGCAAAGTGAGTATCAACGCAAGTCCCGAAGTTCTTTTTCTATCCGCGATCGTTGTGCATCACTGATAGCTGTCGAGGTTTCTACAACTACGGTCTGGTTTCTCCAAGTTTTTAGGACGTGTCGCGTGAAAAATGCGCCAACAAACAACACTAGAAATGGTGCGACCCAGGCAGTCAAATGAAACCCTGATGTTGGAGGTGCGGATAGAATGACCAGGCCATATCTTTCTTTAAATGTTTCTACGATACTTATTACGCTATCTCCTTTTTTAAGTCTTTCCCAGATCTCTTCGCGGATAGGCTCAGAGGAATGGCAATGTTCCATCGCACATGTTGCAACTGTTGCGCTACAACCCCCGCATTGACACATAAGTGCATTTCCAGCCTCTTGAAATGGTGCACCATGAGGTTGCTCTTGTCCGAAAACGATTGTGGAGATATTCACTATCAAAATCAAACCGGTAAGGCCACTAAATCTAAGCAACTTCAATTTTTGTTTTCTCCGTTGTAGCGAGTTGCCTTTCAAGCTGTGACTTGCGGACTAGTTTTAACTCGCGGCGCCCTGGTACTAGAGTTACACCGGTACCTAAAAACATAACTATTCCACCTATCCAGACCCAACGAACTAAGGGTTTGACGTAAACCTGAATTGTTGCCCGGTTGTTTTCACTAACGCTTGCAAAAATAAGGTAGACATCCTCAATGAATGTTGCGTGCCTTCTAACTTCGGAAGTCGGCTGCTGACTAGCGATGTAAACGTGTTTCTGAGGATCGAAGATGCCGATGGATTTCCCATTTTTACTTAGCTCTAGCTCAGCAGATAACCAAGTATAGTTTGGAGTTGATCCTTCTTTCAGCCCTAGTAGTTTTATGTCATAGCTGCCTAGTTGTATCGATTCTCCGGGACTCAGATCTGCTTTAATATCGGTATCAAACGCCATTCCAGCAACACCTACAAAAATGAGAACCATTCCAAAATGAACAATGTATCCGCCATAACGACGTGTGTTCACAAGTGTTAAGTCTAGAAGAGCTGAAACATAGTTAGAGCCGCGATGAGCTTGGCGTGCACGTGCTCCTTTATGAAATTCCTGCACAATTGTAGCTGTAACAAAAACAGATAAAGAGAACGCCATAAGCGCATAAAGGTGGTAGACGCCCAGAGCAAGTAGGGTGGCTGCAGTGAAAGTGCCTGTGATCATTGGCCAAGTGAAATTACGTTTTAGGCTCTCGAACGAAGACTTTCTCCAAGCGAGAAGCGGCCCAATACCAGTCAAAGCAAGTAGCGCGAGGCCTATGGGAATGTTTACTTTGTTAAACCATGCTGGGCCTACCATCGCCTTTTCGCCCTGTAACGCTTCTGACAGAACTGGATAGAGCGTGCCCCACAATACCGCAAAGCAGGCTACCAAGAACAATAAGTTGTTGAAGAGAAACCCTGATTCACGAGAAACCATAGAATCGAGTTCATTCTTTGATTTGAGTAAGGGAAGTCTATAAAGGATTAGTGCGATGCACAGTGCTCCAGCGGCAATAATGAAGAATAAGAAAATCATTGCGAAGTCTGACTCAGCAAAGGCATGTACGGATGAAACCACTCCGCTTCTGGTCAAAAATGTGCCGAAAATGCACAGGAGATAGGTAATTGCAACAAGCGTCACATTCCACACCCTTAGCATTTCCTTACGTTCTTGAATCATTACAGAGTGCAAATAGGCAGTACCGGTTAACCACGGGAGAAGAGCTGCGTTTTCAACTGGATCCCATGCCCAGTAGCCTCCCCATCCGAGCTCCACATAGGCCCAGCGACCTCCCAAAATAAGGCCAGTTCCAAGAAAAAACCAAGCGACGAGTGTCCATCGGCGAGTAGAGGTTATCCACTCTGTTCCAAGGCGACCTGAAGCGAGTGCAGCGATACAGAATGAAAAAGGTATGACGAATCCAACGTAGCCGATGTAAAGAATGGGAGGATGGATTGCCATCAGCGGGTGTTGTAGTAAAGGGTTCAAACCTCGTCCATCTTGAGGTGCCCAGGATTCTGTTCCGCTAGAGGTTACGATGCCGAGTTCAACAAAGGGATTACACACCCAGTAATTTAAGTAAGTAAAGAATAGTATTATTGAGCCGAGAGTCGCTACGACATAGGGCATGAGTTCTCGATTTGTTTTTCGGTTTGTCAAAACTGTGATGCCGGCAAACAAAAGCATTAGCCAGCTCCAAAACAGCAGAGAACCATCATTTCCTGCCCAAAGAGAGGCTAGTTTGTAGAAGAAAGGTAGATCCCGATTAGAATAGCTAGCAACGTACTCGAAACGAAAATCGCTACGGAGCAAGAGCCATACGAGTGAAAAACAAGCAGCGGTAGAAAGTGCTGAGCATGCAAGTAGAGCGCGTTCACCACTTTTTGCCAATCGACCGCTATTGCGCCTTATGGAAAAAAGTGATGCCACCACAGCATAGGTGGCTAGTACCATTATTGCCATTAATGAGAAATTTCCGAGATGATGCATCAACGACCCTCGTTACAAGTTAAAGACAGCAACTTTGGATATAAAGAAAGCAACTTTGGATATGTTGTCACACAAGACGACCGACGTTTTTCACTCAGTGACGGTAGAGCCTTCTTCGTAAGAGGCCTCATATTTCGATGCGCACTTTGCCTGCACCAGTGTGGCTTCGAAATTTCCGTTGGGTTGTAGTGTACCTTCAGCGACGGCTTGTGCACGGTCGACCAGTGTGTCGGGTAGTGGGCTGCGTCCAACATACTGTATTGACAATGTTTCACCTTCGTAGTCTATATCGAATGTCACCAAGCCTTGCTCATGACGCTTGATAGAGTTCTTGACCACGTTTCCAGCTACGCGAACCCGACGTCCCTCAGCGCGCGCACCCATCGCTCGTAATTCTGGAACAGTCTGATAGTATGCTTTGCTCTCTTCCATACCTGTAATGGCAAGAGTG
>CAZFLB010000069.1:0-16161 GCA_964518945.1 uncultured Acidobacteriota bacterium
CGATGACCTAAAGTCAAAAACTATAGATCGGTCACCATGGATTGTTGGAACAATAGTTATTGCATTTCTAGTGATGCTTTTCTTTGGTTTTGGAAGTGACCCAGAGGTCCCCAAAGAACCTGATTTGAATAATGGAGATAAACATTCTGAAGTAATAGAAACACCTTTATCTGAAAAGGTTCATTCCAGTACTGATTCGAGACAAACGCTTTTTACGCAGTCACCTAACTTGATAGCTTCTGACGAAGCGATTCGTATCCGTATCGTAGTGGAAAAACTGTGTTGGCTTGACGTTCGTGCTGATGGGGAGTTGGCCATAAGAGGACTCAAAAGAAAGGGATTCGAAGAAGAGTTGCTAGTTGATCGTGAAGTGCGACTATGGGTTGGTAATGCTGGTGGTGTTTCTGTTTGGATTAATGAACAGCCCGTTCAACCCTTAGGAATTGCTGGGCAGGTACGAAAAGATATTGTTATTACAAGAGATAATTATATGAATTTTGTGGTGAGCACACCGGAGTCTTTATGAGTTCGCCGTTCTTAACCCAGTTTAGAAAGGGTGGCATCTCTCGAGAAATGCGTCTTACTGCTGCTTCGGGCGCCCTTCCTCTTTCGGCTGTTGACCAAGTTGAGTTGTTATCGTTGTTGTCACGTGACCGTGATCGGAAAGTGAGTCTCGGAGCGATATCAAGCCTCAAGAGTTTAGAGGTAGCATTAGTTACTAGTGTGATTAAAGAGCCAAGTATAAACCCTGAGATTCTTTCTTTTTTTGGGCGCCATTCTGAGTCAAATGAGATCCATGAGGCGGTTGTGCGCAACCCCAATACTAGTGACAGCGTCATTGCATTTCTTGTGCCTCAGTTAAGTAGTGCTAACCTAGAGTTTGTCGTTATGAATCAAACAAGGTTGCTTCGTTGTCCAGAGATTCTTAATGCACTTGAAGCTAGCGAAAATCTTAATGCAGAACAGAGACGTCTTATTAGAGAGCTTAGGAGTGATTTCAAACTAGAACTTCAAACTTCACAAGTTAATACTGCGCCTGTTTCGTTGGAATTATTCAACGACCTTGACTTGGAAACAGGTCCCCCTGAGCAAGACGAGTTGATGTTTGAGTCAGCGGAATTTGTAAAAGATGCTGATGAAGAGCGAAAAACAAGTTTACTCTCTCAACTCGTGGTGATGTCAGTAGCTGACAAAGTGCTAAGAGCATTAAAGGGAGAACGTGAGGCACGGCTTATGTTAGTCCGAGACCGTAACCGATCAGTTTGGAGTGCTGCATTATCCAGTCCCAAAATGAACGAAGCAGATGCTGAGCAGATATCTAAGATGCGGAATGTTGCTCCGGATGTGCTCCGTGAGATTGCAAAAAATCGTCAGTGGACGAAACGTTATGCAGTGGTCCACGAGTTGGTGAAAAATCCGAAAACTCCACCTGAAATCTCATGTAATTTACTTGCTCGACTTACAATGCATGATTTGAAGAGTTTATTTCGAGACCGTAATGTGTCAGAACAAGTTCGGCATCTAGCAAGTAAGCGTGGACGTGCCAATCGATAGAGTTTCTACAAAAAGTACGACTGTGAAAGATTTCTACAGCATTCTTGGAGTGACTAAGAAAGTGTCAACTGCTGAAATGAGGTTGGCTTACCTTAAGCTCGTACGTGCAAAGCATCCAGACCAGTTCTCCGATCCCGAACAGCGGTTGAATGCGGGTCGGGAATTCCAACAGATTAACGAAGCATTTAATCAGTTGCGTGACAAGAGAACACGCCAGGAGTACGATCGGGTTTTGGAGAAAGAGACGAGTTCTCCAGAATTAGAGGCACAAGGTTACTTTGAAAAGGGTTTATTGTTGGAAAAAACGTATCGAAATGAAAAGGCTCTCAAGTTTTACTATGAGGCTATGCGTATACAACCAGACAACATTGAATATCTTCTCGCTACGGGACGTCTTTTAAGCAAAGATCAATCTAAACAGCACCAAGCGGCCGATTTGTTTCAAAGAGCTATTGATAAAGACCCCAATCATCTTGCTTCTTATTTGGAGCTCGGTGAGTTATTTACGCGAATAGGGATGTACGTCCGGGCTATGAGAGTTTATGAAATTGTATTGGGACTTTATCCTGATAATCGCGAACTCAAACGCCGATTGTCTCAGTTGAAGAGTAAATAATCAGAATGACAATCAAGTCTTTTTCGGTAAGTGATGTTGGTTTGAAACGTTCGACTAATGAGGATAGTTATTGTTCGGATGATATAACAGGTCTTTACGTTGTTGCTGATGGAATGGGTGGTCATGCATATGGTGAAGTTGCTTCTAGGATGGCTGTCGAGACCATAGAGTCATTTGTCCAACTAACGGCCTCCTCAGCTATCGATGATGGTCAAATAAATTGGCCCTATGATCGTGACCAGGCGTTAACGCTCAATGCAAATCGATTGGTTGTTTCGATTAGATATGCTAATCAAAAACTTATTGAGCATGCTGAAAATGTAACAGACTGTGAGGGGATGGGTACTACTGTTGTAGGGGTCCTCGTTGAGAGAAATATTGCAACTGTTGCACATGTTGGAGATAGTCGCCTTTATCTCATAAGAGATGGTGAGATTACTTGTATTACGAAAGACCATTCTTGGGTAAATGAGCAAGTAATGTTGGGTTTGATCGACAGTGAACAAGCAAGAAATCACCCGCTTCGAAATGTTGTGACGAAGGCACTAGGAGGGAAGAAGGATCTCGAGGTTGATTTTCAGGAGATGCAATTAATTGAGGGAGATCGACTTTTACTGTGTTCTGATGGGTTGACAACGATGCTTCATGACAATGAGATCCTGAACATTGTGTTAGCCAATGGGGGTACAGTTCAACAGGCGAATGCATTGGTAGATGCTGCGAACCAAAATGGTGGAGAGGATAACTGTACAACTATCTTGCTACATGTTTGTTAAGAGCTGGCAGTGGTTTTGTATTAGAAGTGTGAAATGGATGTTTTAAGTCGATAAGCCATGGCGAATAGCGTTTCGGACATTCGTATAGGAAGGTTTAAGATCTTGCGGCGTCTCGGTAGAGGTGGCATGGGAGCTGTCTACGAAGGTAAAGATCCCATGTTGGATCGCCGAGTAGCAATAAAAACGCTCAATTACACTGGAAAGCCTGAAAAAAATACGAGGGGTCGTTTTGAAAGAGAAGCAAAGGCAGCTGCAAAGCTGCAACACCCTAACATTGTGACTGTATATGAACTTGGCAACTTTGGAGGTGAAGAACAACCTTATATTGTTATGGAATATCTTGAGGGAAAGGACATAACATCTCTTATCGGTTCCCCTCAGCTAACGGTTTTAGAATCGCTAGATATTACTATGCAGCTTTGTAAAGCCCTAGAGTTTGCACATCAAAACGGAGTGATCCATCGTGATATCAAGCCGGCTAATGTGCGTTATCTAGAGAATGGTCAGATTAAGATAATGGACTTTGGAGTTGCTCGAGTTGAAGAAAGTCAACAGTTAACAGAGAGTGGTGTAATGGTCGGTACTGTGCACTATATGTCGCCAGAACAAGTTCGAGGTGAAGTGCTTGACGGCAGGACCGATATTTTCTCTGCTGGCTGCATTTTGTACGAGCTTTTGACGGGAGACCGAGCATTTAATGGTGACTCACCTACAACAGTTTTATACAGAATAGTCAATGAAAATCCAACTCCGGTTACCGATAAAAATTCCGATGTCACGTTAGAAATTCAAAGTGTTATTGAAAGAGCGATGGCAAAGCGAATTAATAATCGTTTTGAGACAGCAGGAGCAATGTCTCGAGCACTAGAGAAGATTGTTGCTGCTTATCGTAGAGAGTTACCTAAGACGGAACCTATATTACAGAAAAGTCTCGACGAACTCGCAGTGTTAACAAAAGCTAAGGATTGGCAGGCAATTATTCCTAAAGCAAAAACACTAGTTGATTCACACCCTCAATTGGGAGATGCTCGGCGGCATCTACGACGAGCGACTTGGGTATTAGAAGAGCAGGATAAAGAATCTAGGTGGACGGAGGAAGATCGTACCCAACATCTTAAAGAAATTTCTTTGGAAATCAGTGCCCTGTATGGAGCAAGAACTAGCCCCGAATTATTGGAGGTTAAGCAAAAACATACTTGGGATGAGAAAGAGTTAGGCACTGTGGCCTCAGGTGGTGCCGATGCAGTATCTGTTCAAGTCAGTGCAAGTCATCAAGTAGACCCACAAGTGTTAGACGGTAAGCAATCTAATGGCGTGCGAGGGCTGATAAAGCCGGCATGGATTCTTGTTCTTTTTGCTTTAGTGGGGGTTGTTGGTGTTTTGACTTGGCTTTCTTTAACCAGAATGACCATTACGAAATCAGTGCCGCACATAATACGTCTTCAGTCTCAACCAATTGGTGCTGCTATTTACCTTGATGGTACTGACACTGGGTTGAGGACCGGTAGCAATGATGTGAAACTCGAAGTGTCAGGAATCATAGGCGATGTGCATATTGTTGAGCTAAGGCTCGATGGATTTGACCCGGTTTCTAGCTAGTTTCTTTTGGTAGAGGAACCTCTCGAGCCATTAAACTTTGTTTTGCCACCTGTTGAGCGTTCTGTCGAGCTAGTTAGTGTTCCTGCAGGTGCATCGGTTACTATTGACGGGAAAAAGGTTCTGGGTGTTACACCTCTTTCCATAGAGCTGTCTGATGAAGAGCATGAGCTAGTTATTTCTCGGCAGGGATACCAATCTAAGACTCTTTTGGTCGAGAGAGGGGATCTTTCTCTGCCGAATCCAATACAGTTGATCGCCCTAAAGCTTCCGCGAACAATTCCAGTTGAAGCACCTTATCGAGAGGCTATTCGGATCGGAGGTCGAGAAGTGGGTTCTGCCTCTACTAACCCAAGTCTGCAGTTGCGACCTGGACGCTACAAGCTTCGTTTGTGGGCGCCGGAATTGTTTTTGAATCGTGATGTTAATGTTTCAATTAGAGAAGGTGATATCACTGGTTATGAAGCGCCACCGATTGGTCGTGTTAGCGTAAGAGCCAATCCTGGAAATTGTATGGTGACTATTAATGGTATTGCAGCAGGTGCACCACCTTTTATGAATCGTGAGCTTGTAACAGGATCGCATGAGTTTGTATTTACTTGGCCGGAAGGCATTACCGATGTACAAGATGTCATGATACAAGAAGGTAAGCCGTCGTATGTTATTGGGCAGAAATTATCAAGTGATCTCAACGAATTGTTTAAGGAACAAAATTAAGCTCTCGAGCTGAAAGGTTTTTCTGGTATTTTTTATGACTCAACACTCTAGAAATTATGCTGGATTTTTCGGTGCGATCTTTTTTTCTATAGGTACTCTTTTTGCTCAGCAGGGACAGCCGTCTCGTTTGGCACAGCAGCATCTGGAAAGTGGTTTGCAGTTTTACAACCAAGGGCAATATAAACAAGCTCTTAACGATTTTCGGATCATAATTTCTTCGATGGCAGAAACGGAATACGCAGATAATGCACTGCTTCGGATTGGACAGTATTATCTGGATGTCGAAGAGAATCTCGAAAAGGCGAAAGAGCAATTTGAATCCGTTATAAAGACTTATCCGACTGGGGATGCGGCTCCTGGGGCTTACTACTATCTAGGTGAAGTTGTGTTTCGTTCTGCCCGAACCGAAGCGCCTATAGATGACGCTCTGGCAAATTTCCATAGAGTCTTTCTCTACGAAAGCAATCCTTGGACTTCTGCTGCATTGCACTCCATAGGTCGTGCATTTGAGCGTCAAAGTAAATTCCAAGAAGCTATTGATGTCTATTTCCAAGTGGTTGTTGATCACTCTCAATCGCCATGGGCAGCCGAGTCTCAACTAGCTGTTGGAAGAAATATGGTTTACCGGGGAACTCCAGTGAAAGCAATGATACAGTTTCAAGTCACACGTAACAATTACCCAGATAAGCCACAGGCGGAGTCAGCGCTAAATTGGTTGACGTTTTTATACCGTTTTTATGGTGCTCCTATGTTTGGTAAGAGAGTGTCATTTAAGAAGGATCCCACGTTTAAGGCGGTACTCGGTGAAAAATTTAGAGATATTACTGCATTAAGAGTATCAGCTAACGGTATTCATTTAGTTGAACGTGGTCGGGATCGAGTGGTTACCTTTGACAGAGAGGGTGTTTTTGTTACAGCGAAAAACGTGGCGGACCCATATGGTATGTCAATTGATTCAAGAGAAAGTTTGGTTGTGGCGACGGAAAAGGGAATTATGCTAGGTGATGTTTTCAAACGTTTGTCTGTGCCATTGCAGAACGGACCTAAACCACTTGAAAAAATTCGTTGGGCAGCACGTGGCCGATTGGGCGACATTTTCGTCTACGATGATAAGCAGAAGAAAGTGCTTCGTTTTGATTCCATGGGAACCTTCATTGGTCCGTTTCCAGATAGCGTTTCTAGAGAAGTGATAGCTATTGAACTTGATGATCGCGACAATTTGGTGATGCTTGAGAAGAAAAAAAGAGATGTACTCGTTTATTCATCCGATGGGCGTGTTATAAAAAAAATATCAACTCTCAAAGGAGAACTGAATTTCAAAAAGGCTGTAGATATCGCTCTTGACACATCCGGATATCTTTACATTCTAGATGAAGGTAGGCCCCAGATTGCTGTTTATGATCCAGCCTATCAATATGTTTTCAGTTTGAGTAAAGAAAGCCTAGGTGCGGGCTCTCTTGATAAGCCGAAAACAATGGATGTTGATTCATTGGGAGATCTTTATGTTTACGACGACAAGTCGAAAACGGTTATTCGGCTTCACTAACGTCCTTGTGTGCTGCCTCTTTTCGGCGGTTGTTTTTGGACAAGTTTCAGAAGGGAATCAGGAAATACAAATTCAGGAAGTACCTTCTGAAGCGGAGAAAAAATCGGAGCTCACTCTTTCAGAGCAGGAACTACTCCTGCATCTCTCACAACAATTTGAGGAAGCCTCGGATTTGTTTGAAGATCCTCAGACGCAATCTCGTTCGATCGATTTTTTTTCGCAAATTATCGATTTTGTGAATAACGAATGGAGAACGAAGGGGAAGGTTGCCGAAGAAATTTTGGCGGTACAAGAACATGCCCTCGAGCTTCGAGCGAGCGCATATTTCACTGCAGGTCAAACTCAAGGTGCAGCTGATGATTTTCGCCAACTTCTACTCGATAATCCAAGATACTCTATGAATACTGAAACATTGTCCCCTAGGATTGTCGATTTCTTTGAAGATCAGAAGAAGCAGCTTGTTGGATATATTGCTGTTACTACTGAGCCCGCTGGTGCACGTGTCGATGTTAATGGCGAATTTATCGGTATCACAAATTTCTTTCCTGTAGAAATTCACACTGGTCTTGCCCGTGTGTCGGTCGCTCTCGAAGGGCATGATTCATACATGAATGAAGAACTAAGGATAACACCAGGTGAGATCACAACCCTTGATTTAGTACTAAACCGGACTAGCGCTCTCCTGCCAATAATTACAGCACCTTCCGGAGTTGAAGTGTTAGTTGATGGTGAGGTGGTTGGTGTAACAACAGGGACCTTACCTCCTGATCTTCACAGTTTCACACCTGCCAATATGGATCCCAATAGGTTGTCTTTTCCACTTGAACTCAATGCATTGTCATTGGGTCCTCATCAAATTGAGCTACGGTTAGATTGTTATCGACCCGTACGCTACCCTTTTGTTGCAGACTTTCCTCGTGATTACACGGCCCAAATAATTAAACTTGAGGAATCGGTAGGGCAGCTCGTTGTTAATAGTGAGCCTAACGATGCAAGTGTTTACCTTGATGGTGAGTTTCAAGGTATGACACCACTAGAGATGAAACGAGTTTGTTCTGGAACTCATCGTCTTGAAGTTAGGCACCCTGCTGGAAAATATGTCAAAGATTTTAAAATAGGTCCGGACCAATCACTGGAACTAGATGGCCTTATTCGTCCGACCTTAGCAGTTCTTGGCCTCAGTTCTGATGAAGGTGTGACTGAGGGGCAACTTGAGGAAGTGTCGCAAAGGTTGACCACGGAGCTGCATAACGGGGTTGATGGCATGAATCTTGTCTTTGTATCAGACAGCACGCTAGAAAAACATATAGGAAAGGAAGAGTTATCAGCTTTTGTTCGTCTCCTTATTTCTAATGGGGATATGGGTGGGCGAGTTCGAGAACTTTCACAGAAGTTAGGTGATGTTCTCAATGTGGAGGCACTGCTGGTTAGTTACATTCCGCGGCAGCGTTTGATAAAGGATGTTGACATTTATTTCTTGGCAGTTGGCTCCACATCTCCTGATAGTTATAGAATTAACTCCCTAGATCCGAAGGCATTTGAAGCTTTTGTTAGGGGCTTATCCTTTTCTGCACCTCTTTACGGAAACTGGGCTGGTTTTGTAAGTGTTGATACTAGGACAAATCCAGGGCCAGTTGTACTCTTGGTAGAAGAAGATGGACCAGCGGCACTTGCGGGTATCGAATTAGGGGATGTTATCGTTTCTGCTGGCGGAAAGCCTTCTATGGGAGTGTTAGACCTGCTGAAGTCAATTCGGCTTTTGACACCAGGGAGTGTTCTTGAATTGAATATACTGAGAGGAAATTCGTCTATGGATGTGACTCTTGATATTGGCACGACGCTACTTGAAATTCCTTATGACGTTCCAGCCTTTCCTTGTAACAAGGCAATTGTAGACTTGCGTCACCTTATAGTTCTTGAGCCTGACAATGAGCACATTGCAAGGCTCAACGCGGGTTTGTGTCATATGCAACTTGGCGATTACGAGACGGCCCTGAAAGAGTATTTGCCTAAGGTATCACTTACTTCTGAACGTGGAATATCCAGTGGGACCATTTTTTACTACACGGGGCTGGCTTATTTAATGATAGGCGAGGAAGATGAGGCGGTTTACAATTTTAAACAGGCGCTAAATTTCCCAGCAGCTACAATTCGTTCGAATGATGGTCCAAGAATAGCTCCACTCGCTAAGCGGAGGCTAAGTGAATTAGGGCACTAGCATTCAACTGTAAACGGTGTTTGCTGTTGTTTATCTGTATCCCTCGTACCAGATTAAAGTGTTAAGATTCGTTGGTCAGTAAGATATTCATGTAGCTTCTTATCAGTCGTCGCATAAGTTTTTCCTTCGTAACCTTTGTGCACTAACAGATTGGCAAAACAGGCAGAAAGGAGTCTTACGGAATATTGGGCTGTCGATATTAGTGAGATGCATAAGGGGAAAGCCTTGGTGTAATGAACGCGTGAGGAGCCATGAAAAAACCGGAAGTAGTGACTTGCCCTTGTTTAGAGGTCCAGAGTGAAGGTAAAGAGACTCTTCGTTATCCAATAATGAAGCGAGAAGCAACGGTTGGTCGAGATATTTCAAATGATATTTGTATAAAAGACCATCTTGTGAGTAAGTTTCATGCAAAGCTGCTGGTATCCAATCAGAGTGTTACAGTGATTGATCTAGATAGTGTGAATAAGACGAAATTAAATGGTCGCGTTGTTAAACAAGCGACGGTGAGATACGGTGATGAGATACAGTTTGCTAGGGTTAGGTGCCGTCTTGTTCAAGAAGATCCGAATGAGAGGTTACTAGAAAATATATGATGAATGAGTTGAGCGAGTCGAAACTATTGACAAAAATCCAGTCCGATCTTATTTCTGCAATGAAGTCCAGAAACAGTGCTCGCGTTAATGCACTAAGACTCATCAAAGCAGCATTGTCAGATAAGGAAAAAGAGTATAGAAAAACTCTTTCTTCTGAACAAGAAAACCAGATTCTTCAGAGAATGGTAAAACAGCGTAACGAGTCGATAGTGATTTTTGAGAAGGCTGGGCGCACTGATCTCTCTACGAAAGAGCAATTCGAACGGAGCATTATAAGTGACTACCTTCCTGAACCCGTCGCAGAAGATCAAATTGAGAAGACAGTAGGTGAGGTCATAGAAGACCTTGGTGCCCGGTCGACATCCGATATGGGTAATGTGATGAAAGCAACAATGCTAAGACTTCAAGTTTTTACTGGAGTCGTGGATGGAAAAGTAGTGAGTTCTATAGTACGTCGGAAACTGTCGTAAGTGTTCAAACCGCAAGCTATTTCTAAAAATGCACAAGTTGGCGTTATTGCTCCAGCTAGCCCAGTACGCAAAGAGTTTATGGAGCTTGGTAAAAAAGAACTTGTTTGTCAGGGGCTAGACGTCAGGTTTGCTAACAATGTGTATGAGAAAGGTCGGTATACTGCTGGTAACCCGATGCAACGGTTAGAGGATCTCATTACCTTATGGGATGATCCGAAAATTGAGGCTGTCTTTTGTGCTCGTGGTGGCTATGGCAGCATGGAATTACTACCCTTTCTCAATGCCGATCATCTCAGTAAATGTCCGAAAGTGTTTCTGGGTTCCAGTGATGTAACGGCCATTCATTCTTTTTTAAGCGCGGCAGGCGTGGTTTCGTTTTATGGTCCAATGGTAGCTCAGAAGATTGCCCGAAGTGCTTATGATGCGAGTTCCTTGCTCAGGCTCATTCGAACGACTGAACCCTTTGGGCTCATACGTCCCGTTGGGACTGAATGGCTGCATCGTGGTGTTGGTGAAGGAAAACTTATTGGCGGATGCTTGTCGATCCTCGCATCTTTAATTGGTACTCCTTTCTTGCCCGATTTTAAGGACACTATATTGTTTTTAGAAGATACTTTTGTTAAGCCTTATCAAATTGATCGAATGCTGATGCAATTCCGGCTCTCCGGAAAATTTGATTGTGTCCGTGGAATCATTTTTGGACAGATGCTTGGATGTGAACAACATCCAGAGCAAGGCTATACGCTTCAAGAAATGCTTCGGGAATGGACTTCCAAAATGGGGGTACCTGTATTGTATGGTTTTCCAGTTGGTCACACTAACTTGGATGCACTGACACTACCCTTGGGAATAAGAGCTAGGCTTGACGATGCTGGACTCACGCTATTGGAAGGAGCTGTTTGTTGATTCCAAATGTTGAGCAGGGAAATATTCACTTGTTGGGGATTTGTGGTACCGCCATGGCATCTCTTGCGGGGCTGTTAACTGAGAAAGGTGTTCGTGTTTCAGGATCGGATGAAAATATTTACCCACCAATGTCCGACGTTCTCAGTCAGCTTGATGTAACCGTTTCTACTCCGTATCATCCGGACAATGTTCCAGATGATTGTAAAATTGTTGTTGTTGGAAATGCTCTTTCTCGAGGCAACGTAGAACTTGAAGCTGTTTTAGAACGGGGCATTCCCTATGTTTCTATGCCAGCTTTAATGAAAGAAATGTATCTTCGTGAGAGAAGTCCAATAGTTGTAGCGGGAACGCATGGAAAGACAACTACCAGCTCGCTTATTGCCTGGCTTCTCGAAAATGCAGGTGTTCAACCAGGTTTTCTTATTGGAGGTGTTCCACTCAATTTTGGTGTTAGTTACCGCATCGGAGTTGGTGCACCTTTTATTATTGAAGGGGATGAATACGATACCGCTTTTTTTGACAAAGGCCCTAAGTTTATGCATTATCTTCCCGAAATTGCGGTAGTTGGCAACGTTGAATTTGATCATGCAGACATCTATCGTGATATTGCTGAGATCGAGAAAAATTTCAGATATTTCGTAAACCTTGTTCCGCAAAGTGGTTTATTGGTTCTAGGCAAAGATAACGAATTGGCAGCCTCTTTAGCTAAAAGTGCACATTGTTCCGTTAATAGCTTTGGTCTTTTGGAAGGCGCAGACTGGAGTTTAGAAGTTCTTGATGTTGACGATCAGGGCACATCTTTCCGAATCAAAGCCTTTGGAAACGATCTGTTTGAGGTTTGTGCTCCGTTCTGGGGGCGAGCTGCTCTTTGGAATGTCCTTGCGGCATGTGCTGCTGTGAAACCTTTTAGATTGTCCAATGAGCAAATTTCAAATGGATTGGCGACTTTTAAAGGAGTCCGGCGGCGTTTTGAAGTAGTTGGCGAGGTCAATGGTGTTACTGTAATCGATGATTTTGCCCACCATCCCACGGCTATAACAGAGACATTGCTTAGTGTGAAAAGCCGGTTCCAAGGTAATAAGATTTGGGGTGTGTTTGAACCGCGGTCTTTTACAAGTCGTAGTCGGATCTTTCAAGATGACCTTGTACAGGCATTGAGGCAAGCAGATGAGGTTGTCATTGCTGAGGTGTTTTCCAGTGAACGCCTTGACGGGGATGAGGAGTTGTCTGAGGAACAACTGGTGGATGATTTGGGAGCAATCGGGACTGAGGCAAAGTTTGTATGCGGCCAGGATCGTATTACGCAACACTTGGTGCAGAACGTTCTTCCAGGTGATGTAGTACTTGTAATGTCGAACGGTAGTTTTGGTGGTTTACCCAAAAAAATATCTAATGCTTTCAAAAACGTTACATGAAAGTGAGTGTGTTGCTAATCTCTCAGTGGTTTTCCACAGAGCAATACAATTTGCTGCTCTTTTCTACACCGGTTGACCTAACAGTATTATCTTTGTTGAGAAGGGTTCGGTTTTAATTCGCTCTGTTCTCTCCGAGGTACTGGTTGTGGTGTTTCGTATAGTAGGTTGGTACTTTTGATCCCTTCGATTACATGAGGTAACAAATCTTCTATAGTTACATCAGTTTGCCTGATTATACGTGGGGGCATTGTGAGAACGATGTCGGTTTCTTCTATTTCTTTTCTGTTAGAAGAAAAGATACGGCCTATTATTGGGATGCTGGCAAGTCCGGGTGTCCCGGAGAGGCTAGTTCGTTCTACGTCATTGATTAACCCAGCAAGAAGATTTGTTTCTCCATCATTTAGACGTAAGACGGTATTTACAGAGCGATTGCCGAATTTTGGAAGACCTCCGAAACCGGTTCCAGAAATTGTGCTTAGGCGTACTTCTAGTGCGATACTTACTTCGTTGTCATGGTGGACCCGCGGCGTCACAACAATGTTGACACCGATGTTCTCATATTGAAAAGTTGTTACAGGTTGTTGAGGTAGTCCTCCAGTTGCAATGGGTGTGAAGGTTGTTACTGGAACAGGTACTCTTTCCCCAAACTCTGCCTGTGCTGTCTCGCCATCAACTGCTCTTAATTGCGGGTTTGCTAGAACACGTGTGTTGCTGTCAGCGCGCAAAAGGCTCAGTACTGCACCAGGTAGCCCAAACACAGATAGATTGCCACGACTGTAAAGAGAGTTGTTAAGAGTTGTATCTTGAGTGAAGAGCCCACCGCGGACGCCTGACTCTTCTGTGGCGGAACGCAACTGAATCCCATATTCGTCCATACGAGTGCGGTCAACTTCCAGCACTTCAACTTCGACGATTACTTCTCCACGACTTTTATCAATGGAATTTATGATTAGTTCTGCTGCTTCTATCCGCTCTAATGTGTCTACGATAGTTAAAGCATTGTTTGCAGTGTGTGGAGCAATCCTTCGAGCACCAAGAACGATCCTAAGTAGGTCAATAGTTTCTTTTAAGTCAGCTGTGGACAAATAGAAAGTACGAGTCACTTGTTGCTCATAGGCACGACGCTTCGCTTGTGTGTCTGGAATGATTGTCAAAATATTTCCTTCTTCGACACGATAGAAATGTTGTGTTGTTGTGCACAAAGAACGAAATGCGTCTTCGAACGTTGACTCTTCGAGGTCGATTGATATTCGTTGGTCAAGAAAATCACTGTCGAAGATCACATTGATCTCAGCCAAAGTACCTAATGAAAGGAGTACGTCACGAAGGCTGGCGTCACGGAATACGAAACCCGCCGGTTTTGTAGCGCTTTCTGATAGTTTAAGTTTGCCAAAAGGAGCATTGCTGACCAGTTTTCTTAGAGCGGCAAGTGAATTTCGTTCTGCTTGTTCTCCTTTTTCGGCGATGGTTTTATCCAAATCTTGTAATTTAACAGCGATTTCTCCATCTGTTGGATTCAATGTTAATGCAATGTTTAACTCGTCTCTTGCGCCATTAAGGTCACCTACTTGCATCCTTCGGATGCCCTCTGTGGTATGTGCAGCTGAGGCGCGTATTTTTGCCCTTTCCAAATCGCGTTCAATATGAGGTGCACCTGGATTCTCACTGAGTGCTTGCGTGTAGAGCGCGACTGCGTGATCGTAATGTCCTGCTCTTTCGGCACGTTGTGCTTTGTGTATGAAAGTTGTGTTGGCGCAGCTTGTAAGTAAGGAAACAATGACTGTTGAGATAGTGAGACCTTTTACAAAGTTCATATCATCCTCCGGATTGGAAGAGGGGTTATTGACCGTTTTGGGCTGTGTCTGACTGTAAGATCACATCGACACCAGATGGGACTATAAAGTGAAACAGTGTCTCAGCGAGATTGAGGTTTTTGAGTATATTTTTAAATCGGAATTCTGTTCGATTGCGACTGAAGTCGACAAGGACAATTCTTAATAGGGCACCTGTTTTCGGATCGACTTCAATCTCAACTTTTTCGAAATCCTCTTGATTAGTAGTCGGGATCAAATCTAACACTATGCCACCTAATGTTGGATTTTGGGTAGAAGAAAAGAAAGTGAAACTATCAGTCATTTGAGCTGTTCCAGCGAATACTTCAAAAGGCGAACCTTTGGACATGCCCATAGCCCCTTGGAGTTTGTGGCTGACGAAGACCTGGTTTTCCTTCGGGATATAAAAATAACTTCGGTTGCTGTCGGTTATGAATAATTTTTTCTCTGGGGTTGTGTACTCCCACCGAAAACGTCCCGGTTTCTTGACAATTACTTTGCCTTTCTCTTCAATGACTTTGTTTAACAATCGATGTTCATAGCGTTGAATGAAGTTAGCTTCGAATCCTTCTAAGTTGTCATAGTAGCTCTGAACTCGATCTACTATTGTCTGTAGCTCGAAGTCCTGAACGGATACCAACGCAATTATTATAGAGAGCATTGATTCATTTTACACAAATTCCAGAGATATTAGAGAAAACAGGTGGTTTCGAAGATCTATATCAAATCTCAATTTTACTAAAATTATTTATTAATTCTAACAATCTTTTAACTCTAACGATTGATTGTGTTTTTCAGACTCTAGTGTGCTAAGAGTTGATAACCGACTCTTTTCAGTATCTTCGCTTCTTCTTCGAGGTCTGCTTGACTGAGCGGATGTTTTTTTAGCCATCCTTTGGGGAATGTAAGCGATAAAGTTTTCTTTGTTCCTTGGGCGATGATTTTTGGTAGCGCACGAGAGCTACGTTGGCGGTTTAGCATTACAGCGATACGAAGAATTATCGAGAGTCTGAGAGCAGTTTCTCCGGTTGTTAGAGTTAGCTTTTGAAATGGAGAGCGTGACATTTTCCTACGGTGGGCATCGATGAGTGTAGCTAAAAGCATTTGGTCATCACGCGAGAATCCAGGAAGCTCTGCATTGGCGATAATGTAAGCACCATGGCGTTGATAGCCGCTGTATGACACTGTGATTCCAATTTCATGGAGGCGGCATGCCCAAACTAAGTGTTGGCGAACCTCAGGTTGGTCTAATTTCCAAACGTTGTTAAGTTGTTTGAGTGCCGCAAGTGCTGTCCTTTCCACACGTTCCGCTTGTGCTGTGTCGATACGGTATTGTTCAATTAGCCGCTGGGTTGTTCTTTCACGGGCGTCTTGATGTCGGTTTCTGCCAACCAGGTCATATAGGACGCCGTCACGGAGTGCCGCGGGTGCTATGTCCATGCTGTCAAGTTCAAGGCTGTCGAAGATGCTTTTAAGGATAGCTACGCCACCAGCAAATACAGGCAACCGCTCTGTAGCTAGTCCGGAAAAGATTGCTGTGTTGAGGTCTTTAACTTTTACTAGTTCTTTTACCAGCCTCTCCAGTCCTTGCCTCGTAATACCATGACTCCAACCGCTTTCTCTTAAAACTTTATCTATGGACACAATTGTTCCTGAAGTGCCATAAGTTTTCTCCCACCCTAAATTCTTGAATCGATTTTCGACTGCCTCAAGTTCAATACGCGCTGCAGTTATCGCCGTCTTCATCTTTTTGGCTGTGACAGTACCGTTGGGAAAAAAATGGCGAGTAAAAGATACGCAACCCATGAAAAGGCTTGCTGCACGTTTCAGTTCGAAGCCTTCTCCAATTACGAGTTCAGTACTTCCTCCCCCGATATCGATGACTATACGTTGTTCATCGTCATGAGGGAGCGTATGTGATA
>CAZFLB010000070.1:0-6557 GCA_964518945.1 uncultured Acidobacteriota bacterium
AAAGCTACATTTTCAACCGGATCCCATCCCCAATACCCTCCACAACCACGCACCCGATAAGCCCACCATGCCCCCAAAATCAATCCGCCCCCTTGAAATGCCCAAGCAAGCAGCATCCAACCTCGAGTGACGTGAAGCCAGGTACGATCAATCTTCCCGACCAGCAAAGCAGAAACTGCTAACGCAAAAGGCACAGCAAAGCTCACATATCCCGCAGTCAACATAGGAGGGTGAATCTGCATGGCCGTGTCCCAGAGGAGCGGATTCAGGCCATTACCGTCAAGCGGTACAATGGATAGTTCATGAAATGGCGAGCTAGCAAAGGTCAATACCGAAAGAAAAAACACAAGCAAGACTGCAAGAACTGCACTGAACTGCGGGTACAATTCCGGAGCCCTGACTTTGACCCGTACAGAAGCGATTGCCGCTAGCAGCGACAGCATCCAGGTCCACGTCAACAATGACCCAGCCTGCCCACCCCAGACTGCAGCTATTGTCAGAGGCGCTGGCATTGCACGGCTAGAGTTTTCAGCAACAAACGCTAATGAAAAATCATGGGTGATAAACGCGCTGACGAGAATGAGCATAGCCAGTGTTGTCAATATGGCAACAGATGTTAGTCCATTGGAAGCACTGCGAACCATTGCCTGAGCGCGAAGCTTGAGACCTATCACCACAATCAGCAACGAAAACACAGCGGCGCCAAAGGCGAAGCCAAGCGAAATACGGCCAAGGTCGCCAAGATCAGGCATAAGCATCACTAGAGGATCGTCTCATAGACGCACTTCCTGAAATTAGACTCGGCAGCTAATCAATATCACCCAATTCAGCGTCTGATTGCTGCTGCGCAGAAATACCAATGAGGGCTCTCAGCTCGTTTTCTACCGACCGTAGTCGAGTGAACAGGTATATCAGATATCCAAGTATGCCAAGCCAAACAATCCCATAGCCTACGAGGAGCAGAATCAATCCGTTCTCGTCTCCCATCACAATGTCTTCTTTATTAGCAATCCGGGTCTCCTAAGAGTTTCAGCCTCATCACTTACGATTTCCAAGCGAAATTGAAGACGAAGCAATAATCCAAAAAGCAACATGAAACCAATAAATGTCACTAACAACGTCTGAAGCATCTCTGGCCCGAGACCACCGGTACCTTCCACAACTATGGTCGATCGAGGATGCAATGTTCGCCACCAGAAGACAGACAGGTAATTAACCGGAACAATAACTGCCCCAAGAATACCGACTATTGCCGCAACCCGCCGCTTCTGATCACGCTCATCGATATAACCTCGCAGCATTAAGTATCCGACATAAACAAACCAAAGCACCAGCGTGGTTGTAAGGCGTGGATCCCACGTCCAGCAGGCACCCCAGCCCCGAGCCCCCCACAAACAACCCGTCAACAGCACGATGGTTGTAAAGACAACCCCAAGTACCGCAGCTGCCCGAGAAATCTGGTCCCACAAAGCTTTTCGCGATTTTAGGTACATCAGCCCCGCAATAGCAACAATAACAAAGGCAACATAACAGACGATGGCAGTAGTCACATGAATGTAAAAGATCCTCTGCACTTGACCCTGTATTAGGTGCTCTGGAGCATACCCAAAGGTCATGAAGATCGAACCACTAATTACAACGCAGACAAGAGTTATATAAATCTTGAGAACCCAACTCAACCTGCTAAACAAATCTATTCCTCAATATCAACTCAGTCCTCAAGTATGTAGTCAATGAGAATCACGGCCAAACTAACAAGGATAGCGCAATAGGCTAGCACCAATCCGAGCCATGGCAAGTTAGTCGGAACGGCGGTTACAGAAAGAGCCTCAAGTGTGAACGCCACCCCGCCAATCAGCACTGGCAAGGTCACAGGCAACATAAGCACCGGGGCCAGGATTTCCCGAGCCCGTATATTGGAAATTAAGGCCCCATACATTGTAGCGATTGTTGCCAGAGACGCAGCTCCCACAAGGACAATTAAAATACTAGACCAACTAACAAACGGTGCCCCAAAAAAAGCAGTCGTCATGACAGCCGAAACACCGCCAACAAGTATAATTGAAGTGTAATTTACAACCCATTTACTCGCAAACATCACACTACGACTGATTGGAGCTTGCAGCTGCAAGCGCAAGGTTCCTCGATCTCGTTCTGTGGCAAAGCCCTTTACAGCCCCAAGAACAGTAGCAAAAATGAGGCTAGACCAAAATGCTCCTGTTGCAACAGGGCGAGCATCTTCCGGAACAATTACGAATGCAAGGCTGAATACGAGCAGCATGAGGCTTCCCAGCACCATCATTGCAGGGAGCAGTTCGCGAGTTCGAATTTCAGTCCTAAATTCCCGCACAACCAAGGTCTTCCAGGCATCGAGCCACCCGGGATACTCCCGGCTTATCGATTCGGCGATGCGAGAAGACTTGAAATCTAGAAACAGATCCCGGCTGAATGTATCAGAGGGCTTTGGGAATATACCATGCTCAATCACCGAAGCGATGTGTGTGCTATCGACCGATTCGGCTTCTCCATCGACCGCTAACCGACCATTGTGGAGTATCATTATTCGATCGGATATTGTACGGGCATGATCAATATCGTGCGTCGCTATGAGGATAGCTGCCCGTTCCTTGCAATCTATGAGGACCTTGTCGACATCTGAGCGAGCCTGTTGATCTAATGCATTGTATGGCTCATCTAAGAGAATTACTTCCGGCTCCGCCACTAGGGCCTGAGCCAGCTCAAGCCTCTGTCGCAGACCTCGAGAAAGTTCCCTGGTCGGTCGAAGACGATGGTTCCAGAGTTGAAATCTCTCTAGGACGTGACGAATATTTGTTGGCGGTTTGAAACCTCTCAAGCCGGCAGCAAAACATACGTTCTCCATTACAGAAAGCTCATCAAAGCTACTCGTATGATGGCCCACAAAGACGACGCCAGCCCGCGAAACAGGGTCTGTATGCCGAACTTCACGATCTCCTGCTCGAACATACCCAGATTCAGGCCGCAATAGTCCAGCCATAAGCCGTAGCAAGGTAGTTTTTCCCGCTCCATTTTTCCCTACCAGCATCGCAATTTGGCCCCGATGGAGACCAAATGACACCCCCGCCACTGCCTCAACCAATCCAAGGCGACGGTGTAGAGATTGAACTGTTATCAACGGTCGATGAATGGCCTCATCTTTGGTCGACGAACAATCTCGCGATATGTGGGCGGACATGCTCAGTTTGAATCAGAGGTGAGTGACTCTACTGGCTGAAAGTCGGCTCCGTGCTGTACAAGTAGGTTCCGAGCCTGCATAACCCCAAGTGTATCAAGACGCCCTTCCACTATCACATCCTGATATCGATCCTCAGTCGAATAGCCCAATAGATCCGGTGGAGTATGTTCATATTCCACCGGAATACTTCCTATCCCATCAGTAAGATCAAAGTGGATCCATAAACGGGTGGCATCCTGTTCTATTGAACCATCAGCCACTCGTCCTTGAATACGAATGCCGCGCCCCTGGACGCCTGTCGGATCGCTCAGCACCTCGCTCACAGTAAAGTAATAAACCGCAGCAGACTGTGTAGCAGACCAGATCAAATAGACGACAGCAACCACGATTATACTTCCGAATACTAAAAACCGTAGTGGGACCCCACGCGTCGCCTGAGTCTTTTCTTTCAAGGTTTGTTCGATCAAGTGCCTAAATCCAATCGCCTCGCGAGATTAGAGAATCATTATTCCGGAAATTTAACATTATAGGCGGAGTCACGACGGTCGAAGATGAACTATCCCCGATAAATCCCATATTTATCTAGAAATAAGTTCGGATTCCACAATTCGCTGAAGGATGATCGCCAGCAAGTACGCCACACTCCCAAATATGATTGCAAGGCCAGCCTTACTGCGGAAGGGACCGGGAATAAACCGTTTGGCCGGACCAATTCTCATTCCTGCAAACAGCTCTCCTTTCTTCCATACTAGAGCAAATGCCGCTAGGCTAACCGCAACCTTAAGTATGAGTACTAAGCTATATGCCAAATTAACTTGCGGTTCCGCAAGGCGCTGGAACGTCAGTATGCCCCCGGTCAGGACAAAGACACCAATGCCAGCACCCAAGACTCTAATAGCCTGGCGTGCCATCCAGATTGCTTCGCGGGATTTCCCGCGGTCTCGATGTAGACGCAGCGATGAAGGTACTACCACCAACAAATACACTAGTCCACCCCCCACCCATACCGCAGCGCTCATAGAATGAAGCCAGCGGGTAGCAACCAAGAGGAATGTCCATAAAGGCTCGCTCGTCATTGATATGACTCCGCAAGCAGAGAATCCACTAAAGATATTAGTTTGTCTGCTGTGAGGGGACCGATCCAGTGATCCACAATAACGCCCTTGCGATCAACGATAAAGGTCTCGGGAATACCAATAACCCCAAGTTCAATCGCTAATCCCCCGGTTGCATCTGGAGCATTGTCGTAAGTAATGCCGAATTCCTCAATAAAACCCGCTGCCTCAGCCTTGTCGTCCCACAGATCGATACCAAGCACAACTAGCCCTTCCGCTGCAAGGCGACGGTGAACATCTTCAAGATGCGGTGCCTCAAGCCGGCAAGGCCCGCACCAAGAAGCCCAGAAATTGAGAACTACCACCCTGCCCCTGTAATCAGATAGGCGAAGCTCGCGACCGTCAAAACTCGTGAGATCGAAATTCGGCACAGGTCTCGTACGTAGATAAGAATGCTGGGGCTCAGAATTAACCCCGATTGAACTAGAACCAGAGCCACGACTCAACTGGACACCTAGTATTCCGAGCAGTAGCGCGACTGGGCCAACGCTAGCAGCAGTAAGCAGAGTACGGCGGTCGACAGACAGTTTTCTGATCAACAGACCTCCCCGACTGAAATAAGAGGCGAATAGTTCTCTAGCACGTCCCAACGGACTGAGCCTGGGTTATACCCCTCTGTCGATTCCGGTTTCGCTCATTGTATCAACCTAGATTTGACGCACATTGTGTGGTGTTGTGATCGATCATTTCCATAACATCACCTCACGAATAGGAACGATTTCTGCAAAGGGATCCCGCTGCATGACGCTGAAGTTATCTGCACCATGTACCCCACCACTCAAAATGTTCTAAACCGAACATCCTAGGCAATCAGGGTCAGCCCCACCAGTGCAGGACGGGCGAGATACCAAAGCGCCCAGCAACACTATATACGTGAACCGCAAGAATCCTGTCCCCGGAAGCGCCACGCACACTACTATTCACAAGGCCCCGTTATCGTAAAGTATCAACATGGTCCGTCCTCAAACTTTTTCATGCCTCTGCTTCCGCCTAAATTAGGACGTTCGCCACACTGAATGAGCAGCCCTCGTCCAAGGCCACCTAAGAACACACTTTGCTATACAGGTCACACCACATGGATATGATATTGTCAACCTCATAATCAGCCTCACCACCCCACCGCTATATTTGAGTGTCACAGGCGCGCGCTTATAGTCGATGTCTACTCAACCAGCCTCAAAACCTAATTCGGAAGTTGCGGCTGATAGCGATCGTGATAGAAAGGATTACTAAACAAAGCTCCTACATCATTCAATGGTGCAACTTGCTATTGTAATAAACATGCGACACCAAATTAGATCCGTCACATGAGAAACAACCAACGTGTTCACCTAAGTATCATCTAACCTGCGATAATGTATCGTGAACAGCAGAACCAAAAATTGAGGCTTGCTTTGCAGACACCGAATTCAGACCAATTCCCAGAGGTTACCCCCTCCTCTGGCGGGCTAGCGGAGGATGAGGAAATGATTCTACCGGTACTGCCAGTTAGAGCCGCAGTATTGTTCCCAATCCCAGAGGCAATGACACCGTTATTGGTGTCACGGCCAACATCAATTGCCGCCATTGAATCAGCATTGTCGGGTGATCGCCGATTGATCGTTTTGGCCCAACAAGACCCAGAAAAAGAAGAGGTGGAGGCTCAAGACTTATATACAGTGGGAACCGAGGCACGGATAGGTCGAATGCTGAAACTACCTGACGGCACAACAAGCGTCCTGGTAGATGGGTTGCAGAGAGTATCCGTAAATACAATTCTCCAGACCGAACCCTTTATTCTTGCTCACGGGCAAGCAATATCCGATATCGAAGATAATTCCGTAGATTCCGAAAGTCTTGCTGCAAGCGTACTCAAACTCTTCGAACGAGTAGTAGGACTAAGCGATGCAATAGCGCACGACATCTATGTACGAGCGATGAATGCCGAAACACCTGGACTATTGGCGGACACAGTATCCGACGGCCTTGCATTTTCTGTTGTGCGGCTGCAAGAGCTTCTAGAAACTGAAAACGTAACAGAACGCCTTCAACGCCTTAATACTCTGCTTGCTGAAGAGATCGAGATACTTGAGCACCAGCATGCGATCCAAGATGAAGTGGATGACCGTGTGGAATCGGATCAGCATAGCTTTATATTGCGCGAGCAACTAAAGGCGATACTGGACGAATTAGGGAATTCTGATGCTGCAACTCGGGACATCCAAGAGTTTCAAAGTCGGTTGGAATCC
>CAZFLB010000071.1:0-4109 GCA_964518945.1 uncultured Acidobacteriota bacterium
GTTCTGTATGGGCTCAAGAAAAACGGGTCATGACGATAGTGGATTTACTAGAAGTGCCACAATTGAGGGATCCCCAATTGTCTCCACAAGGAACAGCTCTTGCCTATACAGTAGCTGAAGCTGACTGGCAGTCGAACAAGCGTATCACTCATATTTGGCTTGTAGGTACTTCAACTGAAAATGTTTCTGTGCAGTTAACTTTCGGAGAAAGTGGGGAACATAGCCCACGTTGGGCTCCAGATGGGCAACATATCGCATTTCTCGCAAAGAGAAGTGGTGATACCGATGAGCAAATTTATTTACTACGTAAGACTGGTGAAGCTTCTCGATTGTCTCAACACGATACAGCCGTTTCGAATATTCAGTGGTCCCCTGATGGAAAGTTTATTTATTTTATTGCCAATGACCCGAAAACCAGTAATGAAAAGAAGAAAGACAAGTTGCAAGACGATGTATTCGCGTATGACGAAGATTATAAACAGCAACATTTGTGGCGTATCGCTGTAGGAGATCAAGATGCTGAGCGAATTACTTCTGGAGATTTTTCTGTCGCAACAATGTTGAGAGGTAATTATCGAATTTCCAGAGATGGTTCAAAAATTGCTCATCACCGGACTCCTACCCCGCTCTACGATAACTCTGACGAGGGAGAAGTGTGGTTAATGTCTGCTGATGGTACCGAAGCGGTGCAACTCACAGACAATACTGTTGCTGAATTTGGCGCTACTCTGTCTCCTGATGGCCAGTGGGTGCTGTTTCGTTCCGATTCGAATGAGGCTTTTGATACTTATTATAATGACAATATTTTTATCGTTCCTGCTAAAGGCGGCAACCACCGAATGTTGTTGGCGGAAATGCCCCATGAAGTACAAGACGCCCACTGGTCTAAAGAAGGTGATTCAATTTATTTCACTGCGAATACAGGAGTCCGTAGTGCTCTTTTTCAGGTCGCGGTTCAAACTGGTGAGTTAACCCAGCGAACGCAAGGAGACCAGTCACTGTCAGGTTGGCAATATTCTCCTCAAACAGAACGGCATGTCTTTGGAATAGATGAACGGACTAACGCAGGTGATGTGTACACCATAGACGTAGGTAATGTTAGTGGCTCGCCACGTCAATTAACTGATCATTACGGATATCTTGAGAAGAAATTCCGTTTGCCGAGACAAGAGGACGTTCAGTGGAAGGGAGATGATGGTGCCAATGTTGAAGGGTTGTTGTATTACACACTGGATTATCAGGAAGGAACGCGGTATCCACTGGTAGTGCAAACACATGGAGGGCCAGCGTCTTCAGACAGGTTTGGGTTCGGAAGGTGGAGTAGTTACGTGCAAGTGCTTACCGCACGGGGCTATTTTGTATTTAAGCCTAATTATCGAGGTAGTACTGGATATGGAGATGCAGTTTTACGTGACATGGTTGGGCATTATTATCGACAATCGCACCTTGACGTAATGACGGGTGTCGACTACCTCATAGAACAAGGGTTGGTTGATGGTACTCGAATGGCCAAAATGGGTTGGAGCGGTGGTGGACACATGACCAACAAAATCATTACTCATACGAATCGCTTCAAAGCAGCATCTTCTGGTGCAGGTGCTGTTAACTGGATTTCTATGTATGGAACGAGTGACGTGAGAATTTATCGAACCCCTTGGTTTGGTGGCACGCCTTGGCAGGAAGATGCGCCTATAGATCTGTATTGGGGACACTCACCGCTAAAAGATATATACAAAGCCAACACCCCCACAATCATACTAGTTGGTGCAAATGATGTTCGTGTTCCTGTTTCTCAGTCGATCGAGCTATATCGTGCGTTAAAAACTAATGGTGTACTGTCCCATCTTTATATAGCTCCCCGTGAACCTCACGGTTGGCAAGAGCTTCGACATGAGTTGTTTAAGGTTAATGTTGAGCTAGATTGGTTTGAAAAACACGTCCGGGAGATCGACTACGAGTGGGAGGTTGCTCCAGGAGATAGTTAAATAGCGAGAGACTGCGACGAATTAGAAATTGTGTCTCTGGCTGATGTAAGAAATCAATTTCAAAAGGCAGGGTGGTTTAGTTACACCACCCTGCCTTTTGAGAATCTAGCGTCTTAGTTTGTGTGAATTGCGGTTCTATTCATTGGTGGCTGGGGTTCCCAAGCGAACAAGGCCAACTCCGCCAACGTAATCAATTTGGGTTCCAAATGGTTCTGACAAACGTTGTAAATCTCCAATAATCTTTTTACTAAGTGTTTCATCTGCAAACATTGGTCTGCCACGAACGGTTCTGGCCTCTCCGTGGCCAAGCGATATGGGGTGGAGACGTAGCTCAGCAAGTTTTTTGCCATCAAAAATGGGCATAGCAATAACCGCCTCCCAGATTTCCGGGGTCGCAGGAAAACCTACTGAGTCATTCTTATAGCGAGCATCATTGAAATCGGCAAGCCCTTTTTCCTCGCCGAGTTCGTAGCGGCTGTAATTTTCATATGGCAGGCGTTGTAACGTTTCATTTTGGAAAAGAAAATCCCCAAGACTATAGAGAATGGGTTTGCCATTGTATATTTCAACAGCTCGAAGGACATGTGGACCGTGTCCGACGAACACATCTGCACCTGCATCAATCATTTCTCGAGCGAAATCAACTAGAAAATTAGCAGGTATAAATCGGTCCATGTCGCCTTCGTGAGCGTGAATCGTTACTATCGTATAGTCTGCTTGGCGAGAGGCATTGCTTACTATGCTGCCAATAGCGCGGACATCATTCTCATCTGCTTCCGTAACAATGTCAGTTGGAGACCCTACAACAAAATGCGACCCCCGAAACGAGAGGGAATTGCCGCTTGCTGGTGGGTTCATTGATAGGTCCTTCATAAGGCTACGTAAACTCTCGAGTCTTTCTGAGCTAACGACATAGGTTACACGGTGTCTTAGAGGATTGAGACCAGGTCTTGCTGGAATGTCATCTCGAGACGGGCTTGCAACGGAGTGGGCAGGAAAAGTGGAAGATACCGAAATAAGCGCTACTCTTCCGTTTTTTGTTTCAAGAAATTTAGCTTCTCGTGCTTCGGACAGGCTTTTGCCTGTCCCGGCAGCTGTTATTCCAGCGGCACGGACATATTTTTGAGTCAGTAACATTCCTTTGGTGCCGTAATCTCCCGTGTGATTGTTGGCTAAAGAACCGAGGTCGAATCCAGCCCAGGCAAGCTCTTTGGCGAGTTCGGGTTGGGCTCTCATGTATGTTCCGCCACTCGATGCCATTGGGAATGACTCGTAGTCGTGAAAGAGCATTTCTATATTTGTAAACCCGACATCAGCACCTCGAATCAGTTCAATCATTTTTAGAAATTGCGGCTCCTGATAGACTGACATTTTGCGAGTAATGATGGAATCACCTGTTAGAGCCATCGTAAAGCGATCCTGCCCGTGTATTAGAATTGGTGCTAGCAATAGAATGAAAAACGTTGCTAATCGGATTTTAAATATTGTCATGACTAAAACCTCCAGTATCCTCAACGCCTTTATATCATCGACGCTTACTTATCATCAAAATCTATTCTGGGCATTGTAATGCAATTTTGAATGGGCGCAATGGTTTTTACAGTTGACTAACCAAGATACGTAAGTCTAATGTTCCAATATGTGCGGTATTCAAGTAATGAAACGATTTACATTTTTTGTTGCTCTTTATATCTCTGCCGTTACTGTCTCCGATGGTGAGGCACAACTTCGTATCCTACACCCTCTGAGCGATTCCGACATTGAAGAAGCACTGGCTATTGGCAAAGAGCCTAAAACCCGGATCGGGCTGGTGCTTAGAAAAGCAGGGTTTGACTTTACACCAATGCCAGATGATTCAAATCGAACCGGGCACGTTACACAGCCACAGCATCGCCGTAGCCGTCAGTCAACGGGTTTCGGTGTCGAGCTTTATACACCCTATGGTTGGCTTATGTATATGGGGCGAGACCAATTGGAAAAAGGGCGTGAGATGTATCTACGTCATGTAAATGAGAGCCTCAGAACCCCTGTTCTACGAATACTATGTTTTCCTGATGTGCCTAAGAATGACTTTAAAGGTGTTTATGGCAAGGTCATCACGGAAGTATCATTACGGTCGACGAA